>JANWZC010000277.1 GCA_025054975.1 Raineya sp. | reverse complement strand
ATTAACACTCCCTAAAAAGCCTGCTCCCAGTTTAGTTTGAAAATTTAAATCTACTGATCCATCAGCATTGTACCGTATCAAACCACCAACAAATGAACCTCCTACCAAAATTTTGCCATCAGGCTGTACAAGGGTAACACTTGCTGAACCACTACTCAGTTTGAAAACTTTGTCTTGGGTGTTAAAACTATCATCATTACTACCTGCTTGTTGAGCTAAAGCGACTTGGGAAAGGTATAGTAAAGCAACAACAATCCTGCGAAAAGAGAGTAAAAATTTTTTCATAGTCGTGGAAATTTTACTTTCAGGATAAGCAAAAGTAGCAAAAAGATGTGATAAAAACAAATAACAAGCGTAAAACTTATAAAGCTGTAGGGGAAGGACTCGAACCTTCACGGGGAGATTAGGCTTTCAGCTTCGTAGCTACAAAAATCATATACCTACCGAGCCGTAGCTTTTTTTCTTGTTCCCCGCCCCCGAGAAAGGAGGGTGTGTCTGCCAAAATTTCACCACCCTACAAGGTGTTAATTTCTGTTTCAAAATTAAACAAAGTCGCCTCTTTGTGCAAATTTTTTCAAAAAAACTTTCAAAAAATTATGATTTTTTCAAAAAAAATGATTTTATTTGAAAAATTTTCAAAAAAGCCTTTTAGCTATGCCTGAAAATTATCAATTTGACAAAACAGACTTTCGCATTATTAACCTGCTCTTGCAAGATGCTAATCAACCTTACAGCAGTGTAGCCGAAAAAGCCTTTGTCTCCAATGGCACTGTGCATGTGCGTATGGAAAAACTTAAACGTTTGGGTGTTGTGCAAGGAGCTACGCTCAAAGTAGATTACCACAAATTAGGGTGGGATATTACGGCATTTATTGGTATTTACTTGGAAAGAAGTTCGCTGTATGATGAAGCTGTAGAAGCATTAGAAGCAATTCCTGAGGTAGTGAATTTGCATTATACTACGGGAGCGTATAGTATTTTTGCCAAAATCATCTGCAAAGATACTAATCATTTGCGAGAAGTGTTGAACGAAAAAATCCAAACCGTGCCTGGTGTGCAACGTACTGAAACATTTATTTCTTTGGAAGAAAGACTCAATCGCCCACTTTTACTCCAATAATGCCTGATAAACAATATCTTGCACCTTACGACGTGTATGATATTTGGTAATGCGATTATTGTCGTAAGGATATACTCTGTTGGAGAGAAAAATAATAATAAGCTCTTTTTCAGGCTCAACCCAAGCAACCGTGCCTGTATAGCCTGCATGTCCGTATGATTTTGGAGTAGCAAATTGAGAAATATAGGCAAATATGCCATTTTTAGGAGGTTTATCCCAGCCTAATCCTCTGCGATTGAGGCTATCGGTTTGAGAAGTAAAAAGGTCAATCGTTTCAGGAACAAGGTAACGCATGCCGCCATAATACCCTTTTTGTAAGTTCATTTGCAAGAGTTTAGCAAGGTCGTTAGCAGTGCCGAAAAGCCCTGCGTGTCCTGCTACGCCTCCAATGAGTGCAGCCGTAGGGTCATGTACAGTTCCCCAAATCAACTCTCTACGAAAATATCTATCATTTTCAGTAGGTACAATTCTTTCTTTCGGAAAAAGTTCCAAAGGCTTGTAACATAGCGTATTTGCTCCCAAAGGCAAATAAAAATTTCGCCTCAAAAACTTATCCATAGGCTCATTGAGCAATTTATCTACGATGCGTTTCATAATGAAAAAGCCTAAATCACTGTATTCGTAAGGATACCGTTTGCCCTTCTTTTTAAGCAAATCACTCTCTATAACCCATTTCCAAACAATTTCTTCTATATCTTTGTGAGCAAACAGATTAGGAGCAACTTGCACACAAAAAGTATCGTTTCGGGTATAACGAAAATATTTTTCCGAAGGCTCACGCATTTTGCCCAACATACGCTTATAGAAAAGTTCATAAGGTTTCAGCCCCGCCTGATGCAAAAGAATATCGTGAATCACCATATTTTTTTTGTTGCTTTTGGCAAGTTCAGGCAGATATTCAGAGGCTTTAAGCGAAAGGTCTAATTTGCCTACATCAAACAGAAACATCAAAGCCTGCGTAGTACCTGCTACCTTACTGATAGATGCCAAATCATAAATACTCTGCAAAGTAACTTTTTGTGTGCCTTCGTAATCGTGATAACCATACGCCTTGTGCCAAATTACTTTGCCCTTTCTTGCTACAAGCACCTGACACCCTGGAAAAACTTTATTCAAAATTGCATTCTGAATAAGGGTATCCATTTTACGAAGTGTATCACTACTCATGCCTACACTTTCAGGGCTAAAACCATACTGCAAACGTGCTATACTACTCACTCTTTGCCCATCGCCTTCACGTATTTTTCCCACCGAAACAGGCATTTCTCCTTCTATGCCAAAAGCTCCAAAAATCA
>JANWZC010000276.1 GCA_025054975.1 Raineya sp. | reverse complement strand
TCAATACCTTAGAGGCAATGATAGAGCAAGTTGCAAATTTTTTCCCACATTCCACTTTATTTTGCCCTATGATAGATGCCCGCCGAATGGAAGTATATACACTTGTGGCTAACAGCCAAAGAGAAATACTTATGCCTACTTCGGCAGTTGTTGTAGAGGCAAATACTTTTGAAAATTACTTAAATACAGGAAAAGTTGTATTTTTTGGCAATGGAGCAGAGAAATGCAGGAAAGTCATCTTGCACCCTAATGCGATTTTTCTAGAAAACATTTATCCCGTAGCCAAAAGTATGGGCAAACTGGCTTGGCAAAAATTTCAAGAAAAAGCCTTTGAAAATCTGTTTTACTTTGAGCCATATTATTTGAAAGAATTTTTAGTCTCAAAACCTCGCTCAAAATAAATTTCCCTCCTTTATAGGAGGGAAAATTGTGTTTAAGAAAACCTAAATTTCAATGTCTTCATCTTGTTTGTTTTTGAAGTAAAATTCATTGATACCCAATGAACTATCGGCTATTATTTTCACCCAACGCCCATAACGAAAAAGCCATTTCCAACGTTTGGAAAAAATACCTCCCTTAGTAAAAAATGCGGCAAGATAAGGGTGAACTACAAGCCGAATGTGTTTTTCGTTATTTTTTTCAATGAGGTAGGCTAAGTTTTGTTCTATTACATCTGAGATAACGATGCTAGCACCTATTTTGCCTGTACCTCTACAAGCAGGACAATCTTCTAAGGTAGCGACATTCACTTCGGGGCGAACCCTCTGACGAGTAATTTGCATGATGCCAAAACGCGAAAGCGGTAAAATGGTATGTTTGGCACGGTCATCGGACATAGCTTCCTTCATTTTCTGATACACTAGCCGTTTATTTTCGGCTTTTTTCATATCAATAAAATCTATAATCACGATGCCGCCCATGTCTCGCATACGCAACTGCCTTGCAATTTCCAAAGCCGCCTCCAAATTGACGTTCAGAGCCGTAGCTTCCTGATTTTCTTCGGAGGTAGACTTGTTGCCACTATTGACATCAATGACGTGCATAGCTTCTGTATGCTCAATCACCAAATAACCACCACTGGGCAAAGGTACATTTTTGCCAAATAACCCTTTCAATTGGCGTTCTATGCCTAAAACTTCAAAGATTTTGCCTTTGCCGCTATGCAAACGTACAATTCTTTCTTGCTTGGGAGCTATCTGCCTGATGTACCCCTTGATTTCATCAAACAAATGCTTATCATCAACTACGATATTATCGAAGTTATCGTTGAGCATATCTCGCAATATTGCCGAAACTCGCCCGATTTCTCCAATAATTTTTTGGCGTGGTAAAGCATTACGTAAGTTTTCAAAACCTTCTTTCCATGTAGCAAGTAAATTTTGCAGGTCTGCTTCAATTTCTGCTAAATCCACATTTTCAGCAACGGTACGAATAATTACGCCAAAATTTTCAGGCTTTATTGAACTTACTAAGCGAGCTAATCGCTGTCGTTCTTCTCGGCTTACAATTTTTTTGGATATACTCACCGAATTGCCAAAAGGTACAAGCACCAAATATCTGCCTGCAAGCGAAATCTCACAAGAAAGCCGAGGACCTTTGCTGGATATAGGCTCTTTGGCTATCTGTACCAAAATGGGCATATTCTTCTGTAATACATCTTCTATTTTGCCCATTTTATCGGTTTCAGGTTCTAAGGTAAAACCTTTCAAAAAGGCAGACTGCTGTCTTTTAGCAATAACTTCTTTGGTGTATTTGATAAGCGAACGAATATTAGGACCTAAGTCTAAATAATGCAGAAAGCCATCCTTTTCGTAGCCTACATCTACGAAAGCGGCATTCATGCCAGGTACTAATTTCTTGACTACTCCCAAATAAATGTCGCCTACTGCAAACTGATTGCCCTTTTGCTCTACGTGATACTCCACAATCTGCTTTTCACGCAGCAGAGCAATGCGAACCTCATCAGTGTTCGCATTGATAATCAGTTCGTTGCTCAAAACAGTAATGTTTTTGGGTCTAACAATAATTCCAAAAAATAACTTTCACCATCTATAGCCTTGAAGTCTGAATTTTAACAAGAAATTTATTTTCGGTAAGATATTCATTTTGAATGACTTACTTAACGAACTTATAGGTTCAAGGCTAAAAAGAATTGGTAAGCCTTAAATTTCAAACTCCAAACTTATAACCTTACCTCCAACAGAACTCCTTGTAAAATTCTACTTTTAGGCTACTTCTTTTTGTGGCGATTTTTTCTTAGACGTTTCTTACGTTTGTGTGTTGCGATTTTGTGTCTTTTTCTTTTTCTTCCACAAGGCATAAGCGTAAATTTTTTGGTGAAACAACTATTATTTTAGTACAGAGTACAGAGTACAGAGTATTGAGTATTGAGTATAAACTTTTAATTTCAAACTTGAAATAACGTGAATTA
>JANWZC010000275.1 GCA_025054975.1 Raineya sp. | reverse complement strand
GAGTTGTATAATTTTCTTTCTATCTTCTTGCAAGTGTAAAGCATAATTCATCAGCGAAGGCACACCACATTCTACCGTGAAACGTAAAAAAATAATTTCCACATTTTCAGGTTCTTGGGCGAGGGCTTTTTCTAAATAATTACTTGCCTCCCAAAAAAAACTTAATTTGGTAGCAGGCAAAAAGCTATACTTTCCTTTCAATGCTTGTAAAGCTCCCTTGTAAGCCCAACGAATCGCTTCGCTCACCTTTTCCTGCTGAATAGCTTGTTCAAATTCTTTGAGTTTGCGTTCATTTTCAGAAGCCTCTTTGTAAAGTGTGCGTAAAAGTTTGGTCATAAGGTTATTTTTCAATCAAAACGCTTTTGATGTTGGTAAATTCACGTATGCCCGCTACGGAAAGTTCTCTACCATAGCCCGAGTTTTTAATGCCCCCAAAAGGGAGTTGTGGCATAGATTTGACAATCGTATTTACAAAAACACTGCCCGCTTGCAAATGTTTAGTCAAATGTTCAGCTTTTTCAAGGTCTTTTGTCCAAATAGAAGCCCCCAGCCCATAGCTTGTCATGTTGGCAAGCTGAATAGCAGTTTTTTCATCATTTGCCCACACCACTGATGCCACAGGTCCAAATAATTCCTCGCAAAATGCAGGACTATCATAATTCCAAACTTCTATAATACTTGGCTCAAAAAAGGTTTCTTGATTTTTGGCATTGCCCAAAATCAATTTATTACCTACTTTCAAACTTTCCTGAACTTGTCTGCTCAAATTTTCAGCCAAATCTACTCTTGCCAAACAAGCATAATCAGTTTGTTCCTCGAGCGGATTGCCATGTCGAAGTTTTTGAAAATTTTCTTTCAATTTCTCCAAAAATTGGTGAAAAATAGGTTTAGCTACAATAAAGCGTTTCGCCGCAATACAACTTTGTCCGTTATTTATCATGCGAGCTACACACGCATTACGAGCCGCAAGTTCAATATCTGCATCGGCAAGCACAATGAAAGCATCACTTCCGCCAAGTTCCATGACACTTTTTTTCAGGTGCTTTCCTGCAAGACTTGCCACTGCCCTACCTGCTTTTTCACTTCCTGTGAGCGTTACCGCCTGCACAACAGGGTGAGCTATTGCCTTTTCTACCAAATCGGTTTCTATCATCAAGTTTTGAAATATACCCTCTTCAAAACCTGCTTGCAAGAAAAGTTTTTCCAATTCTATGGCACAAACAGGCACATTAGGAGCGTGTTTGAGTAAAACTACATTACCCGCCAGTAAGGTAGGAATTGCAAAGCGAAACACTTGCCAAAATGGGAAATTCCAAGGCATAATGCCCAAAACAGCTCCCAAAGGCTCGTAAGTAATGTAACTTTTGTAAGCCCCTGTTGATACAGGCTCATTGGCTAAAAATTTTTCAGCATTTTCGGCGTAATATTCGCAAAGCCACGCACATTTTTCAATTTCTGCTCTTGCCTCTCTGATGATTTTGCCCATTTCTCGGCAAATGAGTTGAGCATAATGCTCTTTCCTTTGCAATAAATTTTCAGCCAAGACCTTGATTTTTTCTATTCGTTTCTCCAAAGAGATTTCACGCCAATAGCGATAGGCTATGTCTGCTTTATGTAATTTCGCCTCTAATTCTTTGGAATCAAGTGACGAAAAACTTTCATAAACTTCTTGGGTGAAAGGATTGCGACTTTCAAACATTTTTACGTCTTTTACGTTTCTTTTTGCTGAAAACTATAAAATTTCGTCTAAATTTACAAAAATGTTCACAGGAATTATTGAGACTATGGCAGTGGTGCAAGCCATTGAGAAACACCAAGAGAATTTAATTTTTATGCTTCAAACACCGCTTGCACAAGAACTCAAAATTGACCAAAGTTTAGCTCACAACGGCGTATGCCTGACAGTTACCCATACCAATCACAAAGACCTTTATCAAGTTACGGCTATTCAGGAAACCTTGCGAAAAACAAATTTAGGCACTTGGAAAATAGGAGATAAAATCAATCTGGAAAGAGCTATGCAAGTAGGTAGCAGATTAGATGGGCATATTGTTCAAGGACACGTAGATGAAATTGCTACCTGCATAGACTTGCAAGATGAACAAGGAAGTTGGCTTTTTACGTTTGAATACAATCCAAATTCGCCCAATATTACCATTGAAAAAGGCTCTATTGCTGTCAATGGCGTAAGCCTGACGGTAGTAAATTCACAAAAAAATCGGTTTTCGGTGGCAATTATTCCATACACCTACGAACACACTAATTTTCATCAAATAAAAGTCGGAGATAAAGTCAATTTAGAGTTTGATATGATTGGCAAATACATTCAAAAACTTGCTGAAATGTATTGGAAAAGGCATTGTTAAAATAGTATAGATAAATCATTATTCCACTTAAACATTAAAAGTTTAACTGAATAGACTAGCATATAA
>JANWZC010000274.1 GCA_025054975.1 Raineya sp. | reverse complement strand
AAAAAGTAGAATAAAAAATGGATAGATGTCGGAAATAATAATACCATTCAGTTTTGAAAGGAATTGATGCCAAAGCATATACTAAAAATATCACCCAAAAAAATAATAACAAGCGAATAACATAACTTTTAGGCAAAACAATTTTCAGATTAGCTTTACAGCAGTGTTTCAGAAATATGCTAAAACCTACTAATGAAAGTAATTCGTTGAAAAAGAGAACCCTTTCAAAGAAAAAGTTATTAAGTCCATATAGTAAAAATAGTAAAAGTATGAAATACTTCACAATACGCATATTTCAGATTACATTTTCAGTTAAAGGGGCAAAGTGCCTACTATCTTTCAAGGCTTTTACAATGATTTTGAATTTATCCTTAAACTTTACTTTCTTCATCAGCGAAAGTATGATAAGTTTGATAAACAGTTTAGTTACGAAAAAATTACTGCTGTATGCTTTTGAAAAGCATTTGTATTTTTTTCTGATATAAGTATAATTTCTCGTAAGGTAGTATAATTTGTTCTCGCTAATAGGAAAATAAACATTTTTATGAAAAAACTTAAAAAAGAAATCATTTTGCGGATGCAGATATAAACTTTCAGTGGCTACATACATTTTTATGTTGGCGTTCATCATTCTCATGTTATATTCTACTTCATCTCCCAAGATAAATAGTTCTTTTAGAGGAAATCCGATTTGTTCAACTACACTACGGTGAATTAAAGAAGAATTGAAAAAATTAGGTACTCCTTCTATTATTTTTTCTTGGGTATGTTTGCGAATTTCGGCTAGTGTATAAAAAATATATTTTTTATTTTTAATAAAAGTATGTTGGGGAAAACACAATGCATTGCAAGATGGATCCTGTTTTTTTATGACTACTGAGTTAATTACACGAATATCATTTTTCAGTTGGATAGCTTCTATAAGTTTTTCAAGGGTATTTGTTTGTGCATATCCGTCGTCGTCCATTGTCCATATCCAGTCTGCTTGGCGATAATAGGCTTCTTTGAAGGCTCTATTTTGTCCTCCTCCACTACCTACATTATCTTGATGAATAGCTATAATATCTTTTTGTTCATTAAGCCATTCGGTTGTGCCGTCGGTACTGCCATTATTGACCACTATAATCGCATCTACGGGACGAGTTTGTTTGCGAATAGCCTCAATGCATTCTTTCAAAAGTGGCAAGCGATTATACGTAACTACAGTAGCAAAAATTTTCATAATTCATTAGCAATTTCTGTTTCAAAAATATATAAAGCTCTTGCAATTACTTGATCCATGTTGTAATACTTGTAATCCGCTAATCTACCGCAGAAATAGACATTCTTTTCCTTTTCAGCTTCTTTTTTGTACAAATTATAGAGTTGATGATTATCTTCTTTGGGGATGGGATAATACTTTTCATCATTTTCACCTGCCAAAAATGAATATTCTTTGGTAATGGTAGTGTAAGGGTGCTTTTGATGAGTAGCGTGTTTCCACTCTACAATTCTTGTGAAATCATATTCATTAGGATAATTAATTTGCTGATAAGATTGATAAAATTCTTGGAAATAAGTTTCATGTTCAAAACGAAGAGAACGATAGGGCAACTTACCATGCATGTAATCAAAGAAAGAGTCAATGGGACCCGTGTAAATCATCTTCTTGAACTTAATAGCCTCTTTCACCTCCTTGTAATCTACTTTCAAAAGAACGTGAATATTTTTATGTTGTATCATTTTTTCAAACATAGCGGTATAGCCATATTTAGGCATGCATTGATATATATCAGTAAAATAGCGGTCGTCTCGGTTGGTACGTGTAGGAATGCGAGCCGTAACACTGGCGGCAAGTTCTTGTGGATGAATTTCCCATTGTTTGAGCGTATAACCTTTGAAAAACTTTTTATACAAATCTTCGCCCACCAAAGAAATTACCATTTCTTCTGCATTCTGAGGTTTAGTAATACTTTTATCTCTTACGCTATCATAAAAAGCCTGCACTTCTTGGGGAGATTGTAAGTTCATGCCATAAAGCATATTCACCGTATCCATATTGATAGGGATAGGCAAAAGCATGCCATCTACATAAGTACGTACTCGGTGATAGTGAGGTATCCATTCGGTAAATTGAGAAAGATACTGAAAAACTTTTTTATCGTTGGTATGAAACCAATGAGGACCATACTTATGCACTAAAATGCCATATTCATTGTAGTAATCGTAAGCATTTCCACCTATGTGATTACGTTTTTCTACAATGAGTACCTTTTTATTAAGTTGCGTGGCAATTCGTTCCGCCAATACACAACCCGAAAAACCTGCTCCTACAATTAGAAAATCATACATAAACGTTCACACTTTTATCTTTCTTTACAGCAATATTGATATTTTTTTGCTTCTGCGAATAGTAGTAAAAAACTTGATTCATAATTACTTTCAACGCTTGTTTGAAATTTACTTTA
>JANWZC010000273.1 GCA_025054975.1 Raineya sp. | reverse complement strand
CCAAAAGTTGTTCATAAATGCGTATGATTTCTAAGGTTTGCATAATGTTTAAGCACGTTCTATAATCTTTATTTCGGTTTCGGTTAAGCCGTAGAGAGCGTACACTAAACGGTCAATCTCTGCCTCTAAACCTGAGGTATCGGCTTGTTGGTCTTGGCGTTTGAGAGAGAGAATTTTATCTACTAATTCAGTAATTTTTTGCCGAATAACCTCATTGCCAGTGGCTATTGGAATTTGACTAAAATACTTCCAAATAAGTTGATAACCATTTTGAATATGCGTACAATATTTGGAAATAAGCCACCAACCCATTTTAGAGTTCAAGATACCAAGTAAGGTTTTATCTTGTGTAGGAATAAACCAAATAGAATTGTTGCAATACAAACCTGCCTCATCATAAATAAAGCAAGATTTCACTTGAAGGGCTTGGTACATTATTTTGGGTTCCTTAAACTTATCGTAGTAATCACAGGCTCTCAATTCCCAATAGTAATCGCCTTTATCTAATCTTTGTTCTGCTTGCTTTTCAAATTGTTGTAAATGTTGAAAAATCTCTGGAAATTGCTCACGAAACCATAGCTTTGCCTCTTTGTTCCTATTTTTATTAGTAAAGCCTTTTTCAAAACATATAAGATATTTAGTAGGTTGCCCTGCTTGGTAAGGTTTTATATCTCTACCGAGCAGAACAGGATAAAGGTGTGTTTGTGTTTTAGGATTTGCCTGAATGATTTGCTCCGCTTGCTCTTTACTGATTAAAAAGGCTTCTGTAAGACCTGTAATAATCCCCCTGTAAACATTTTTTTGGGTATATTGATTTAGAGGTATGGAATTTTGAGTTATCTTTTTCAACAACATATCCTCGTCAGGTTTGCCTATAATCCAAGGTTCAGCCGTTAGGTTATTTTGTAATACCATATTGGCATTGGCATTTATGTACGTGCTAATATCTTTTTGTGGTTTTTCCTTAAACAAAGCTAACCGAAATTCAATCCGCTCAGCTAATTGAGTGCGTAAATTGTGTATTTCGTTGAGTGCTTGTTGCAAAATCCCAAACAAGCCATTGAGTTCTTTTTTGTAGTTGAGCAACTGTTGTAAGTTGATTTCAAAGGATTCTATGTTTTCAGTGTCTTCCTCTAATACTAAACTTTGTTTTATGCCCTCAGGCAAGTCGCTAACATCTCTCACTACTTTGAATAAACTCACTAATTTTCTGATTTTCAGTGGCAAATCATTTTTTTCTGATTTGTATAAACTGATATTTTGGTTCTGAAAAGTGAGAATATTTGGATAAGTGGTTGCCTCTGTAAATACCTGCTGGTCACCAAAGTTTATGATTTCAAGTAGCCGTTTTTGAAGTAATAATTTTCGCAAAGGTTCACCATAAGCCGCAAGCAACCATTTATTGTTGGTTATCAAACTTACAAAACCTTTATCTTGGGTAAGTTGTATGGCTTTTTCTATAAAGTACACGTACAAATCTGCTGTACCATGATAGCTTTGATAATGACTTTGCAAAAAAGGTTTCAAGTGTTTTATCTCCTCGTGCCGAATATACGGTGGATTTCCAATAATCAAATCAAAGCCGATGAAATTGCCTTCGTTATCCAAGACCTCAGGAAACTCAAACCGCCACTCAAAAGCCCGCAAAAACAACGGATTATTTTGCATTTGGGCTATCTCTGCCTCTAATTTCTCTATCTCTACCGTAAGCAGTTCTATTTGAGCAAGTTGGATTTGTTTTTCTTTTTCGTTGGTAGCAAACACCGAAATTTGGTGTGTGAGCAAGAACAACTCTGCTTCTAACTTGCGTTTCTTTACTAATTTGGGTTCGTGCTTACTGATTTCTGTTCTAAAATCGCTCTTAATTTGAGCAATAAGCCGTTCCATTTCGCGCTTTTGTTCTTTGTTTTGGGCATTGCGGTAAGTTTGTACTGCCATTCGGTAGGTTTCTATGCCGTATTTGCTCTTTTTGAGGGCTTGGCTCAAATCTGCTGTAAGCGAAAAACGGCTTACCAACGAATTACCTACTTTGATGTTTATATCAATGTTGGGCAAGGTTTCTAATTCTTTCAAGTTGCTTTCACGCGTGTAGTAAGCATTTTTCAAGAGTTCAATCCAGAGGCGTAAGCGGCAGATTTTCACTGAATTAGGGTTAATATCTACTCCAAAAAGGCACTTTTCAATCAAAGTTTGCTTTTCGTGAAAAATGGCTTCTTGCACGCGTTGGCTTTCGTGGCTAAAAGGTTTATATTTGAAAGGTTGTCCGTCTTCGTCAGTGATGGTAAGTTCGTCATTGGCTACCTCTATGTGGTATTCTTTGAGGCGTTTGCCGTTGCGGTCAAGTAAAATTTTGAGGTCGTTTTTAATAGCAATTATTTCGTTTAAGGCAGACACGAGAAAATGCCCTGAACCTACGGCATTGTCGCAAATTTTGAGGCTATTTACAATTTCATTAGCTTCGT
>JANWZC010000272.1 GCA_025054975.1 Raineya sp. | reverse complement strand
CATCGTTGCCTAGATACGAGGGTTTATAGAGCCAAACTCTATCCTCTACGAGTTGCCCATAGTCTTTGTCCATGGTCATCATGAATACTTGCAAGTCCGCATTTTGTCTTACCGATTTTTTAGCTATGGTGCCAATAATATCGTCTGCTTCATAGCCTGCTTTGAGCAAAATAGGGATTTGAAATGCTTCCAAAAGTTGCATTACATAAGGGATAGCTATGGTAATATCTTCGGGCTGTTGTTCACGTTGGGCCTTGTAATTTTCAAAGGCTTGATGCCGAAAAGTAGGTTCGGGCGTATCAAAGGCAACAGCAATGTGGGTAGGTTTTTCTTTTTCCAAAATTTCTACTAAGGAATTAGCAAAGCCCAAAACTGCACCCGTATTTAGCCCTTTGGAATTAATGCGCGGATTTTTAGAAAACGCAAAATGCGCCCTATAAATCAATGCCATAGCATCAAGCAAAAAAAGTTTTTTCATAATTCTAAATTTATAGGTTTAATTTTTTGCCAAAGATTATGATTAGGCTTTCTTTTTAATCAAAGAATTAAGCTAATCTGTTTGCTTCGGGAATAGGCAATTTTTGCTCAAAAAATGTGATATTTTGTAAGGTAGTTTCGGCAATATTACTTAAAGCCTCTTCTGTAAAAAAGGCTTGATGTCCTGTAATAAGTACATTGGGGAAGGTGAGTAGTCGCATAAAAACATCATCTTGTATTACACGGTCAGACAAATCTTCAAAAAATAAATCTGCTTCTTCTTCATACACATCTAACCCTAAATACCCTATCTTTTCGCTTTTTAAGCCTGCAATAACTGCTTGCGTATCAATCAAAGCACCGCGACTAGTATTAATAAGCATTACCCCTTTTTTCATTTGCTCAATTGCCTCATGGTTAATCATATGAAAAGTTTGGGGCGTAAGTGGGCAATGCAAAGAAATAATATCGGACTGTTGGTAGAGCATGGGTAAATCCACAGGAATAATTGGCATTTTTTGGGCTTCTGCACTCCATTGCACATCATAACCTAACACTTTGCACCCAAATCCAAATAAGATATTAGCCGTAACCAATCCAATTTTTCCTAATCCGATTAGCCCGACTGTTTTGCCGTGCAAGTCAAAGCCTATCAGCCCTGAAAGTGCAAAATTGCCCTCTCGTACCCGATTGAAAGCTCTATGAATTTTGCGATTAAGGGCTAAAATCAAAGCCAAAGTATGTTCAGCTACCGAGTAAGGAGAATAAGCAGGAACACGTGCTACTATAATTCCCAAAGATTTTGCCGCATTTAGGTTTACGTTGTTATAGCCTGCACAACGCAAAGCAATTAGCTTTACCCCTTGCTGTGAAAGCAAATGTAGTACATGCTCGTTCAAAATGTCGTTCACAAAAACACAAACTGCTTCAAAGTTCTCAGCCAAGCGGGCTGTTTCGGCATAGAGCGGGGCATCTATGTAGCTAATTTCGTGTTGTTGTGTATTTAGCCGATTAAAAAACTGCATTTCATACGGCTTGGCACTAAAAAAAGCGACTCTCATATCGTACATTCAATTATTTTAGGCAAAGGTACACTTTTTTTGCATACCCTGAGCAAAAGTTCTATTTTACGTTGAGGTTTTTACAACTGTTTGCATATCATTACAAAAAATCGTACCTTTGTGGCTTTAATTTACAGGGCTATGTTGTCTATTTCAAATTTATCGTTTTATTTTGGCAGTCGTGCTATGTACGAAGAAGCCAATTTGCATATTCGCCCTAAAGACCGTATTGCCATTGTGGGGGCAAATGGTATAGGCAAATCTACGCTTTTACGGCTTATTACAGGAGAATACACTCCTGACAAAGGCACCATTTCTAAAAGCAATGAATGTACTATTGGCTTCTTGAATCAAGATTTGCTCTCCTATCAAACTACGGATAGCATTTTGCAAGTGGCTATGCAAGCCTTTGAAGAGCAAAACTGTATCCAAGCCCAAATAGAGCAAATATTGACTCAAATGGAAACTGATTATTCTGACGAGTTGATTGAAAAACTAGCTCGCCTCCAAGAGCGATTTGAGCAATTAGACGGTTACTCTACCCAAGCCCGTGCAGAGGAAATTTTGGAAGGATTAGGATTCAAAACCACTGATTTGAGCCGACCTCTCAAAGAATTTTCTGGAGGTTGGCGCATGCGTGTGATGTTGGCTAAATTGCTTCTACAAAAGCCCGCTTTGTTGCTGTTAGATGAACCTACTAACCATTTAGACCTGCCCTCCATTGAATGGATTGAAGGGTATTTACAAGACTATGATGGTGCAGTAGTAATAGTCTCTCATGATAGGTATTTTTTGGAAAATGTATGCGATATTACCGTAGAAGTGGCTAACAAAAAACTAAATTACTATGCAGGTAATTATTCGTTTTATTTAGAAGAGAAACAACTTCGTAAGGAGATTCAAAAAGCTGCTTTTGAGAACCAACA
>JANWZC010000271.1 GCA_025054975.1 Raineya sp. | reverse complement strand
CCACTTTTAGCCCTTAAATTCAAACATTTTCATTTTCAAGGTAATCAAATGCGTTGGATTTTTCTTGCAACCTCCCTGCTACTGCTGATTTTTTTTCAATTCTTGGCTATTCCTCTCATTATTCTTTGCTACATTGCGTTATCTTTGCTTGAAAATAAGTTTTCCAAGCAATAATTTCATTTTCCAAATTTTTTATGCTCGGTAGAGTGCTTACAAAGCAAGTAATAGGCTTACTGATAGCGGCACTTGCTTTATTTGGGGTTTTTGAGGCTTTGCAAGGTCGTTATTGGATTACGGCTTGTGTGCTTTTTGGGGTTTTTGTGGGGACATTAACTTGGCTTTTCCACGAGTGGCAAAAAATGGCTTACGCTTTTTATCAAACTTTTATTAGTTGGGAAATGGGTGATTGGGGGCAAAGTGCATTATTTCAAAGGTTTTTACCTGCCAAACTACAAAAAACTTTTTTCAGGGCTGTTGAGCAAATCCGCAAGGAACGCTTGGAAAAGCAGTCGCAAGACTTGTATTTACGTTCTGTAGTACAACATATTCCCATAGGTTTGCTTTCTTTTGACCATACGGGCAAAATAGATTTTTGTAACACAGCCGTTTTACAGATTTTACGTTGTTTGCCCTTCAAGAACCTTGATGAATTACCTTCTACTTACGAGCCTCTGAAAATAGCCTTGCAAAGTAATTCAAAAAGGCAAATGATACGTTTATTAGTTGAAGATGAAGTTTTGGAGTTGATTGTAACACTTTCACAGGTGCAGATTTTAGGAAAAAATTATACGATAGCTTCTCTACAAGATTTTCAGGCGGAATTGGAAGAGAAAGAAATGCAAGCGTGGCAAAACCTAACCCGTATTCTTACCCACGAAATTTTGAATTCTGTAACTCCGATTAGTTCATTGGCGGCTACGGCTTTGGAAAATCTGCAAGAAAATCCTACTGATACAACTGAAATTGAACAGGCTTTGCAAATTATTCAGAAACGTTCTCAAAATCTTACGCAATTTGTACAGGAGTTTCGGGCTTTTACAAAATTACCTACACCTACACCACAACCTATTTTACTGAGCGAACTTTTTGCCAACTTGCAAAAATTGATTGAAAACGATTTGAAAGACCGAAACATTACCTTTCGGAGCATTGTTTTTCCTGAAAATCTCACTTTGTATGCCGATTTGATGATGACCGAACAAGTTCTCATAAATTTGCTCAGAAATGCTATTCAAGCAGTAGCAGATGTAGAAAATCCTGAAATTCAACTTATCGCCCAGCAAGATTTACTTGGCAAAGTGCTTATCAAGGTAGAAGATAATGGAGTGGGCATTAGTGATGAAGCCAAAAAAAGTATTTTTGTACCATTTTTTACAACGAAAAAAACAGGTTCAGGCATAGGTTTAAGTCTCTCAAAACAAATGATGAGAGTACAAGGAGGTACTATTTCGGTGCATTCGGTTCTGGGAAAAGGAACAACTTTTACGTTGAGATTTTAAGCAATGAAGCACACTCTACAACTATCCGTAAGTCCTGAGATTGGCTTTGATGAAGTCAATTTGCGAAAGTTTTTGCAAGAACAATACGGCATTGCGGAAACAGCTTTTGTACGTTTAGAACGCCGTTCCATTGATGCTCGTGGCAAGCAGGTGAAGGTAAATTTAAGAGTATGCATTTACGAGAATGAATTACCTGAAAAATGGATTGCTTTTGAAAAAAATTACCCTGATGTAAGTCAAAAACCTTCTGCAATAATAGTAGGAGCAGGACCAGCGGGTATGTTTGCGGCATTGCGTTTGATAGAGTTAGGGGTAAAACCTATCATTATTGAGCGAGGTAAAGATGTCCGAAGTCGGAAGCGAGATTTAGCACTTATCAATAGGGAGCATTTAGTTAATCCTGAAAGTAATTATTGTTTTGGTGAAGGTGGAGCAGGTACTTACTCTGACGGAAAACTTTATACGCGTTCTACGAAAAGAGGGAATGTTCGCAGAATTTTGGAAATTTTGGTAGCTCACGAGGCTTCTGAAAATATTCTTGTAGAAACCCATCCTCATATCGGGACTAATAAACTGCCTAAAATTGTGGTTAATTTACGCAAAAGTATTTTGCAGGCAGGGGGTGAAATTCATTTTCAGACCAAAGTTACAGATTTTATCTTGCAGAATAATGAAATCAAAGGCGTAGTAACTCAAAATACAGCAGGTAAAACGCAAGAATTTACGGGTTTGGGAGTGATTTTAGCCACAGGACATTCAGCAAGAGATATTTTTGAACTTTTGGAAAGCAAGAATATTCTTATTCAGCCCAAACCTTTTGCCATAGGAGTACGCATAGAACACCCCCAAATTTTGATTGACCAAATTCAATATCATTGTGAGGTTCGTAGTAGATACTTACCTGCATCGGCATATAGTTTGGTAGAGCAGGTGCGTTACAAGGGCGTACAAAAAGGAGTATTTTCGTTT
>JANWZC010000270.1 GCA_025054975.1 Raineya sp. | reverse complement strand
AGAATATGAGGGGGTACCAGTGATAGAGATAGATAATTGCATACGCGACAAGCGGAATGGGAATATTTTAGAGGAAAAGGGGCATTTTATACCTTCGTTATTTCATAAGGGAGTGGTGGTGAATATTCCATACTTAAAGGAGCGTTATCAGAGCGATTTAGAGAAGATATTAAGTATTTTTGACCAGCACAACCGAGCTGAGAGTTATCATATCTTGAATGTAAGGGAGGAGGATTTTCCTGAGAAGTACCGAGCGATTATCAGGCGTTTGCAGGCGGCGACACAGGAGAGAGATTTACGCAACAAAATGATAGCCGAAGATGATTTTTTAACTGAAATGAATGAATATGAGGAACGTATCAATGAGTTTGAAAAATTAGTAGAGCAAGAGCGAAAAAAAGCTGAACAGGAACGAGTGAGAGCTGAACAAGAACGAATGAGAGCCGAGCAAGAACGAATGAGAGCTGAGCAGGAACGCCAAAGAGCGGAAAAATTGGAGCAGGAGAAAGAGAGAGCGGAGTTGGCAAAGATTGAGAGTATCCGCTTGATGTTGGAGATGGGCGTACCTTTGGAAAAGATATATGAGCGTTTGAAGGTAGATGAAGAGTTTTTGAGGCGGAATAACTTGATATGATTATGCAGATACTCAATCCTTTGTACGATGTAGTGTTCAAATATTTAATGGAGGACAACAAGGTTGCGAAGTTGACGTTATTGGCACTTTGAGACAAGAACTTTTAGAGTAGGTGTTCTTCTCCTCCAAGATATGCTGTAACAAGTGAGTAGAAAATTATTATCATAGAAGCTCAAAAAAGTAAGCTAAACAGTGATATGATGTGTTTTAGGACGTACTTGTAATATGCGAAGTGAGAATATTTTTATTAGCTTACTTCACGGAATACAGATTAGATAGACAAATGTATTTACATCTGTAACAATCAATTACCATTCGCCTACGCTAATATTTTGATAAGTAGTAGCTCCGAGTTGATGTTTTTCAGCAAGTATTTCCATAATGCCATCTTTCAAACCTAAACCTGGTACTAAAATTTCTTTAATTTTTGCCCATTTCATCACCGAAAGATATACGTTAGAAGCAGGTGTAATGACATCTGCCCGATCGGGATTGAGTTCCCATTCATTGATAAGCTCTTCAATGGTGTACTTGGAAAGCCTTTGAACTACATCTTCAATTTCCTTGATAGTCAGGGATTTAGATTTCTTTTTAGCAAGTTCCCAAATTTTATTGATGTTACCTCCAATGCCTACAGCTGTAATTTTAGGTACTACATCACGCACGTTTTTTTCTACCCAAGATTGCATAGCTTGCCAGTCGGCTGGTGAGACGGCTTTTTCCAAAAGTCTTACAGAACCCACAGGAAAAGATTTACTGGCAAGCACCTTTTTTTCAGAAAAAAGCGTAATTTCTGTGCTTCCACCACCCACATCAATATGCAAGTAATTTTTATCGTCTAAAACTCGCAACAAACCTTTATTGACAATTTCGCTTTCCTCGTCTCCTGTGATGATTTGCAAATGAATACCTAATTGATTTCTAACTTTTTCAGCGATTTCTGCTCCGTTACGAGCCTCACGCATTGCCGAAGTTGCCAGAGCCAAGTAGTCATCAACCTGATGAAGTTCCATTAAAATTTTATAGGCTTGCAAGAGTTTGAGAATATCTTTTTCTTTGGCGGGGCTAATCTCTCCATTTTTGAACACTTCCAAACCCAAACGCAAAGGAAAACGTACATATTCTACTTTCTTGAAAGAAATACTATGAGTGTGGTGTAGCACACTGCTAATCTGCATACGAGCGGCATTAGAGCCAATATCTATTGCGGCAAATTTCATTGTGCAAACTTACAAGGCGAAAGTAAAAATTGCAAAAGGTTTTGCAGAAAAAATTGGCTTAATCAATTTTAGGGCGATAAAACCAAAGTACATCACTCAAAGAAATCCCCAAGCGAGCTTCAATATAGCGTTCTTGCAAGCCATTGCGAACCAAACTGCCTCTCTGACCTGCTATAATACTTAAATGCAAATAAGTCAGTTTGCCTTGCCCTCCTGAAAATGCAAAAGATGAACCAAAAGTCAAATTAGTTTCTGAAAGGGTTTTACCTTCAATTTGCAGAACTTGGGGCGTATGATTGAAGCCAAAGCGATAGGTGTTTCTACGCCAAAATTTATTGGAGCCAAATTCAGGAGTCCATTCTCCTCCAAAGGCAATGGTAAGGCGGTTAGTAAGTTTATTATCAGGCTCGTCGAAGCGTCTGAATTGTGTCCAATTTTGAGAGGCTATTTCAGCGTGAATGGTGTAATGATTTACTTTTTCATAAGAAACTCCTGCTCTCCAACTGGCAGGCAGAAAAGTTTTTCCTTGCCGAATAACGAGTGTATCTACAAAAGAAGGTGCAATGAGGTTGTTACCAAAAATATCACGTTTTTCAAAAGATTCAAAACGTTTGGTTTTCATTTGAGCGGAAAGTCCATA
>JANWZC010000026.1 GCA_025054975.1 Raineya sp. | reverse complement strand
GTAATGCTTTCCAAAATAGTGCTAGCAGTTTCGGCTTTGTACTTGTAAGCAATCGCCCAACGCGGAGATTTAGCCGTAGCTCCTAATTCATTCTGCAAAGCAAAACTATTCACCTTCACCACAACGCCATCAGTTTCTACAGGCAAGTTGTGTCGTTTATGTTCCCATTTGTGCAGGTATGCCAAAACATCCTCAATATTTTTGCAAAGCTCGTAGGTTTTGGAAACTTGAAAACCCCATTTTTCAAGAGCTTGCAAAGCCTCATAGTGCGTCTGAAAAGGCAAATTTTCACCCAAAAGAAAATACAAATAAGCATCTAAACCCCTACGAGCCACTTCTGCCGAATCTTGCAACTTGATAGTTCCCGAAGCTGTATTACGAGGATTAGCAAAAAGCGTTTCGCCAATATCTTCACGTTCTTGGTTGAGTTTTTCAAATTGTTGCTTAGAAATGAAAATTTCACCTCGTACTTCAAAGCGTTGAGGTATATCTGTTGCTTTAATTTTCAAAGGCAAAGTGCGAATGGTTTTGATATTGGGGGTTACATCATCGCCTTGTATGCCATCGCCGCGTGTGATAGCTTGCTGTAAAACGCCATTTTCGTAAATTAAGCTGATAGAAACGCCATCAAATTTGAGTTCGCAAACATATTCAATGTCGTTAGAATTATTGAGAAAACGCTTAATTCTTTCATCAAATTCACGTACTTCTGCCTCCGAATAAGTATTAGCAAGCGAAAGCATAGGATACTGATGTCTGACGGTGGGAAATTCTTTGGTGATAGTGCCTCCTATGCGTTGCGTGGGTGAGTCTTCCGCCCTGAATTGTGGAAATTCATTTTCCAAATGTATCAACTCCTCTAAAAGCATATCAAACTCATAATCCGAAATTTCGCTGATATGCTCTTGATAATATTTTTGATTGTAATAATTGATTTTTTCAGTGAGTTCAGCTATTCTTTTTTGAGCTTCTTGGGCATTCATACGTGATTTTTTTCAAATTTTGCAGGCAAATTACAAACATTTTGTTTGTTTTGTGTGTAGTAAAGCGAAAAAATTATGCTATTGGTAACCTATATCATTATTGGAATAACGGTTGTTTTGAGCTTTGTGGCTTGGAGCAATCCGAATATAATGCAGAAATGGATTTTTAATCCTTACACTATCAGCAAGCGAAACGAGTGGCACAGATTTCTCACTTCGGGGTTCATTCATTTAGATTATCTGCATCTCATTTTCAATATGGTTTCTTTGTATTTTTTGGGGATATATGCCGAAAAAGAATTTTATAGGCAGTTTGGAGAAAATTATCAGTGGATTTTTGTTATTTTTTATCTTTCAGCTATTATTGTAGCCGATATTCCTGTATTTTGGAAAAATAGAAACAATGCCTATTACAATGCTTTGGGAGCTTCGGGGGCTGTTTCGGCGATAGTGTTTTCTGCGGTAATGATAGAGCCCAACATTCGTTTGCTGATTTTTCCTATTCCTTTTCCTGTACCCGGCATTTTGTATGCAGTGCTGTATGTTGCTTATTCGGCATATATGTCCAAAAATGCTCGCGACAATATCGGACACGATGCCCACTTGTACGGCTCGCTCTATGGCGTAGTCTTTACACTGATTTTCTTCCCCGACTCTATCAGCAAAATTATTGAGGCAGTGAAAGATATTTTTTCATAATTTTTGTTTTTTTAAAAACTATTTTATACGTTTGCGAAAACTAAATTCTTAAACTTATGACAACACAACACAACACAACACAATTCAATTCAATTCAATTCAATTCAATTCTTAAATTTTTCAACGTACTCATTACGTTTATTTCTTTTACGCTTTTGATTTCCTGTAATCTTGTTCCTGAAAATATTATTGAACCTAACATATCAGATAATTATCAAAAGCGAGTTAATAGTAAAGTTAGATTTGAAAATGGCAGGCTAGTCTTTGAAAATTCCGAAGTTTTCAAAAATCTATTAAACTATTTAACTAAAAATCCTCAAAGTATTGACTCTTTTGAAAATGCTTTTCCAAATTATGTTTCTTGGCGAAGGTTCAATCGTCAAATTTTGAATGATAGTAGTGCAAGTCCTCTTATTTTGTGTGATAGTTGTCTTGAACTACCTAATTTTTTTCAGGTAATACTGAATTCAAAAGCTGAATTTCAAGTAGGAAACATCATTGTTTTTGTAAGTGAAGGTAAAAGCTATGAGATCCCTTATTCACAAGAAAATAGCCTAAAAGTCAATGGAGTATTTGATAAAAGATTGCTAATTGAAATTCCAAGTTATAACTTTGAAAATATTTTGGTTGAAAATAGAGAAAATGGAAGGAATTATGCAGATGCTAAATATCAATATGAATATCACTTTGGCGGACATACATATAAACAAGTATTTGAAATAGCCGCAACAAAATTTAAGTTGCCAGGTACTTCTTCTAGTGGTTCTTTTTTGTATATGCGGATGAAATTAGAGTATTTAAAAAGACGAACCTTTGGCTCTCCTATTTGGACACCAGCAGGCGAAAATAGAACGACTCTTGTGAATAATTTTAATGGTTCTTCAAGTTATAATAATCAATCTTACACATCACGTAACCATTACATTAATGAACCTTATACTACAAGCAATCAAAATAAAGAATTTTATCTCAATGAAGTGTATGGTAGTAGTCATTTAATTGACCCAAGCAAATGGACTTATAGTTTCAATAGTTACTTGATGCATTTGTATGTTTCTTCACACGGTCAAGGACCCAGCTTAATATACACAGGTGGCAGAGGTCTTTATGTACCAGGTGCAAATTGGCTCAAAACTTATTAAATTTATGAAAAATCTAAAAAAAATCCTTGCTTTTTTTGCGATTATTTTGGCTCTTAATGCCTGCAAACGAAAAGATATAGATGAATCGGCTGGTACAATGCAAATCACCATTTCCGACAATCAAGGAAATATTCGGACTATCAGTTACGAGAAGGTATCTGTTGGTATTCAGGAACCTCAATCCGATAATGTAAAAGATTTACGATTTATTCGTATCACTGGCTACCAAAAGAATAATAATGCTGAAATACAAACGCTCATTTCTTTTGCAAGAAAAAAATCCTCAACCACCCATCATACTAAATTGGTGCAAAATTACCACTTTTGGGACGATATTAAAACATATAGTATCAGTTTGATACGCCCCGAAGCAACTTATGCAGCCACTTGGCTTGATGAAAGATATGCAGATGAATATAACTTTCATATTTTAAGAGAAAATGAGCAATCTATGGAAGCAGAATTTAAGGCGATGATTGTAGAAGGACGTCAGCATAGTGATACTACAATTGTTACAGGTAGATTAGAAATTGATAAAAAAGCAAAGTTTTAGTTTTTTACATTTCAAAGCTTTTAATTACAAAAATGATGCAAGCTTTTGGCTTGCATCTTTCTTTTATTTGGAAGGAGGTTTTGATATACTTCTCAATTATTCTTGTTTGCGAAAATAGTGCGGCTACACTTACATAAAGTAAACTCGAATAATCAATGAATATGACTTAATCAAATAATTTTGAGTATAAAACTAAAAAAATCGTAATTTTGCAAGCAATTTTCAGAGTATTCACCCAAAAAGCAAAATTATGAGTAACACTACTCCTCACGTTCCTTCTGTGGGCAGAACCTTGGATAGGTTCATCAAGCAAGACCAAGCCCAATTCCCTAATGCCACAGGCGACCTATCGCAACTCTTGCGTGATATTGCTTGGGCAAGCAAAATCATTCACCGAGAAATCAATAGAGCAGGGCTGATTGATATTACAGGCTCCTACGGCACGCATAACATTCAGGGCGAAGAGCAACAAAAACTTGATGTCATTGCCAATGTGCGTTTTATTCGTGCCTTGAAAAACGGCGGCGAAGTATGCGGAATTATCTCGGAAGAAGATGATGATTTCATCGACACAGGCAACCTGAATGGCAAATATATTGTTGCCATAGACCCACTGGACGGCTCATCTAATATTGACGTAAATGTTTCTATTGGTACAATTTTTTCTATCTATCGCCGTAAAAGTCCTTTGGGAACGCCCCCTGTTTTAGAAGATTTTCTGCAAAAAGGTACTGAACAAGTAGGAGCAGGTTACATTTTGTATGGCTCTTCTACGATGCTTGTTTATACCACAGGACATGGCGTCAATGCCTTTACTTATGAAAATTCTTTGGGCGAGTATATTCTTTCCAAACCCCATTTGCAAACCCCCGATGACGGCAAAATTTACTCTATCAACGAAGGCAATTACAATGACCTTTCCGAAGGGGTAAAAAATTATTTGAATTACTGCAAAGAAAAAAAATATTCAGCTCGCTATATTGGCTCTTTAGTAGCAGATTTCCACAGAAACCTGCTGAAAGGGGGAATATTTATGTACCCTGCTACTGCCAAAGATAAAAATGGCAAATTACGCCTCATGCACGAGTGTAACGCTTTGGCTTTCATTGTAGAGCAAGCAGGGGGCGTTGCCTCTGACGGCAGACAACGTATCATGGAAATTGAGCCTACCTCTGTTCATCAACGAACTCCTTTGTATATTGGCTCAAAAGCTATGGTAGAAAAGGCTCTTTCATTCAATCCTTGAAATAAACTTACACCGACACGCTTTTGTGTCGGTTTTTTTGTAAATTGCCCAAAACAAAAAATTATAGTGCTTATGCAAATTACACGTGTTTTTGACCTTTTGGAATATCAGGCTCAAAATTTTCCTAAAAAAGACGCTTTGGCTTGCAAAGAATATGGGGGCTGGGTGCAATACAGCACACAAGATTTCTTGCAAATCACTAATCAATTAGCTACGGCTTTTTTGGAATTGGGCGTACAAAAAGGGGATAAAATTGCTATCATTAGCAACAATCGCCCTGAATGGAATTTTGTAGATTTTGCTATTCAGAAAGTTGGGGCAGTAAGTGTGCCTATGTACCCGACTATTACTGCCGAAGATTATCGCTATATTTTAGACCACTCGGAGGCTAAATTCGTTTTTGTGGGCAGTCAAGAAATCTATGAAAAATTATTGAAAGCCATTGAAAATAGCGAATTTTTAAGTGTTGATAAAGTTTTCACTTTTGACCAAATTTCTTCGGCTCAATATTGGCGTTGCTTGCTCAAAAAAGCTAAAAATGAACGTTTAAGTGAAGTAGAACAAATAAAAGCCTCTATTCAGCCCAATGACCTTTTTACCATAATTTACACCTCTGGCACTACGGGCAAACCCAAAGGAGTGATGCTTTCGCACAAAAACGTAGTAAGCAACATCAAAGCCGCTATTAGCAGTTTGGTGCTAACCCATGAACACAAGGCTTTGAGTTTTTTGCCTTTGTGCCATATTTTTGAACGAACAGTTACTTGTGCTTACATCTACAAGGGCATTTCTATTTATTACGCCGAAAGTTTGGATACGATTGGCGAAAATCTAAAAGAAGTTCAGCCACACGTATTTACGGCTGTGCCTCGTATCTTGGAAAAAGTCTATGAGAAAATCCTTGCCAAAGCCAAAACGCTTTCGCCTGTGGCACAAAAATTATTTTATTGGGCTTTGGAACTTGCTGAACAATACGATACCCAAGAAAATAAAGGATTGCTCTATAATTTGCAGTTAAGTTTGGCAAATAACCTTGTTTTTGATAAATGGCGTGAAGCACTTGGAGGCTACGTGAAATATGTAATTTGTGGCAGTGCCGCACTCAATCCGAAATTGGCTCGTATTTTTTGGGGAGCGTGTATTCCGATTTTGGAAGGTTACGGAATGACTGAAACCTCACCTGTAATTACGGCTGGCTCACCCAACAAAGAGGATTACGTAATTGGCACTGTGGGCAAAGTAATTGAAGGCGTACAGGTAAAAATTGCCGAAGATGGTGAGATTTTAGTAAAAGGCGATAATGTTATGCTTGGCTACTACAAAGACGAGGAACGTACTGCGGAAGTTTTTACAGAAGATGGCTGGCTGAAAACAGGAGATATTGGCGAATGGGTACAAGGCAAATACCTCAAAATCACTGACCGTAAGAAAGAAATTTTCAAAACATCAGGAGGTAAGTATATTGCACCACAACCCATTGAAAACAATCTTAAACTTTCGCTTTACATTGAGCAAGCTATGGTAATCGGAGAAAATCAGAAGTTTCCTGCGGTGTTGATTGTACCTTTTGAAGAGGCTTTGCGAAATTGGTGTGCCGAACAAGGTTTACCTTATGAAAATCTCGCCCAAGCCATAGATTTAGCAGAAGTACAAATGCTCTATCAGCAGGAAATTGATAAAGTCAATGAAAGTTTGGCTCAATACGAAAAAATCAAGAAGTTTGTTTTATTGCCTACTACGTGGAGTATTGAAGGTGGTGAACTTACCCCCACACTCAAATTAAAACGAAAGAATATTCTGCAAAAATACGAAAGCTACATCAACGAAATTTACAGTCAAGAAATAGCTGTTTGAAAGTAGGAAGTTTTTTAGCCTCAAGAAAAGGTTGAACTAATAAGAGTTTTGCAAGAAAGAAAACTGCTATTTTCTTTCTAAAAAATAGCATAACAAAATCATCTTTTGGGTGAAATGCCTTTGATGTCTTTTTCCACACTACTATAATGAAAAGTGTTTTTGCAAAGTAAATTGCTCTTTTAGTTGTTGATAATAACCAAAATGCTAAAACGAATGCAAGCAAAGGCTTGATAAAGGCTCTCATTGCATTTTACAGATGCAACAAATACAACTAATTTTATTTGGTTATCACAAATACACAGGATTAAAATAGAAGTTGTGAAATCTTGAAAATGATTGTGTAAGCAATTTTGTTTTCATTTACTTTTGTGTTATGAAGTTATCTGCTGTGATAATTACTTTCAATGAAGAACAAAACATTCGCCGATGTTTGGACTCAGTGCAAGCCGTAGCCGATGAAATTGTAGTCGTTGATTCTTTTTCCCAAGACAAAACTCCTGATATTTGTAAAGAATATAATGTAAAATTTGTGCAGCAGGCTTTTTTAGGTTATGTAGAGCAAAAAAATTTTGCTAATGCCCAAGCCTCTTACGACTGGATTTTATCTTTGGATGCCGATGAAGCTCTTTCCGAAAAACTCACCAATGAAATTCTTTTGCTCAAAAAACAAGATTTTCTTGGTGCAGATGCTTTTTCTATGCCTCGCCTCACCAACTACTTGGGCAAATGGATTCGTCATACAGACTGGTACCCTGATAGAAAAATTCGTTTGTTTAATCGGAAAATTGCTTTGTGGCAAGGTGATAATATTCACGAACAAGTTATCGTAAATTCCTTCAAACCTCAAATAATAAAATTACAAGGGGATATTTTACATTACAGCTATTATTCCATTCAGCAACATATTGCTCAATTCAACCATTTCACAACCATAATGGCTGAAACCCTTGTAAAAAACGGCAAAAAAGCCCCCTTGTATAAACTTTTTGTTAATCCGCTGTGGAAGTTTTTTTATAGTTATATCTTGCGTTTGGGTTTTTTAGACGGCTATTATGGTTTTGTGGTTTGTGCAATTTCTGCTTTTGCCACTTTTAGCAAATACTTAAAAATCAGAGAGTTATCAAAAATTAGAAAGAAAAAATAACATAATTTTTTACGTTTTTGCTGAAACAAGTTTAGTTTTGTGATGTTTTTCAGAAAAAATTGTTATGAAATTTGAAGCTATTGGCTTGCTTCCTGTCCTTTTGGCACTATTTAGTTTGCTTTTTTTAGTAGTGCTTTTGAGCTATCATACGCTCAAACGTACCCGAAAAGCTATGGAAGAAAACTTGGAAAATTATTGGCAAGCCCTACGTCAGAAAGCACAAGTTGCTATTCAATTAGCAAATTTAATTTACGAAAAAGGTGATTATCTCCATTCTTACGACCTTGTTCTAAAACTTTGCAGTATCATTCAGGGGATTGATATTGCTTGGACAGAACGCCTACGAGCTGAAAAATCTTTGCAAAAAGAAATTGCTATAATGCAAGAATTAGTTCGCAATATAACTGAACTTTCCAAAGATACTACTATTCAAAGTAAAGCACAAGAATTACAGAACCTTGAAAAACAAACCGAAGCACTTTATCGCAAATACGCGTATAGCTTAAAATATTATAATAATTTCACGCAAAAAATTCCTTCCAAATGGGTAGCTCAAATAGCAGGCTTCCGTAATGCTTCCTTACAATGATAAGTTGGCTCATTTTAGTTGTCTTGTGTGCCGTTTTGCTTTGGAAACTACCCGCCCCCAAACGTAAATTGTGGGCTTTTCTTTTTCTGTATAAATTAGTTTTTTTGTGGCTTTTCTTTTGGGTTCATCAAAGATACTACGCTCATTATCAATGGGATTTTTGGCTAATTTTTTTAGATGCTTGCCAACTAAATGACCTATTTTGGCGGTCTCCTAACGACTTTTTTCAAACTTTTTTCCTGACTCCCACCCAACCTGAAAAATTTTATTTCTCCGAGCAACCAAGAGCCTTCTTTACTGCCAAATTATATTTTCCTTTTGTAGTGCTTGCCCAAAAAAATTGGCTTTTGAGCAGTCTGTATGCTATTCTGTTGTATTTGATAGCTTTGTATGTTTTTATTCAAACCTTACAGCAAATTTTATTCAGACAAAAACTTTGGATTTACGTTTTGATGTTTCTACCTTCTTTACAATTCTGGACATCAGGCACTTCCAAAGAAATCTGGCTGATGATTTGCATTTATAGCATCATAGCTCTACACTTGCAAGTTTTTTACTTGCAAAAAGCTCTTTTATCACATTTATTCATTGCCGTAATCTTATTTTTTATACTTTGGAAAGTAAAGTATTATTATGCCTTTGGAATAGCTTTTTTTCTCCTTGCAGAACGTCTTATATTCTTTTGGCAAAATGAAAAAATCTCTCCCAAAGTTAAATGGACAGCTACACTTATTGCTTTGGTGCTTCTGACATTGCTTCCATTTTTGCATACCAATTTGCATTTAGAAAATTTTCCCGAAGCCTTGTACGAAAATTACAGAATTACTCTGCAAGCTTCTCCCAAAGATTCAGCAGTGGGTTTGGGATTAGACTCAACTTGGACATCTTGCCTAATCAATAGTTACAAAGGTACTTGGATAGCACTTTTTGCTCCCTTACCTTGGCAAGCTACAAATCTGAATATGGCACTGGCAAGTGTAGAAAATACCTTGTTTTTAGTAAGTTTGGTGTTTTCTTTGTGGATTTCAATTCAAAGGTTGCTTCGCAAAAAGGAAAGAAAATCATCATTTTTTTGGGCTTCTTTGCTTTTTGTTTTACTTATGGCTACTTTTTTGGGACTTTCTTCGCCTAATTTCGGAGCATTGAGCCGCTATCGGATAGGATTTTCGTGGCTTTTATGGGTTTGGATTACTTGGACTTGGGAAAAATTTTTCTGTTTCTTAAAGCAATCATTCAAACCTCAACGCCTCAATGGGGTCTAATTGAGAGGCTTTGTAAGAAGGATAAAAACCTGAAATTACACCAACTATTACACAAATCACTACTCCTAAAAACATCCACAGCCATGGCACTATAAATTTGTGCGAACCCAATAAATAAGCTACTCCATTGCCTGCCAAAATTCCCAAAAATATTCCTGCAATGCCCCCAAGCTGACAAATTACAATTGCTTCCACCAAAAACTGCTCTTGAATACGCCGAGGAGTAGCTCCTAAGGCTTTGCGAATACCGATTTCGCGAGTACGTTCCGTAACCGAAACTAACATAATATTCATCAACCCCACCGATGCCCCCAAAAGCGTAATAAAACCAATCACAAAACCACCAATTTTCAAATATTTGCTAATTTCATCTAATCTTTCAGCAAGGGTTTCACTCTTGTTAATCTCAAAAGAATCGTCTTTACCAGGCAAATCATGGCGAATTTTACGCATTAACCCACGAGCCTCACTCATTACTTGGTCAATTTCGGCAGGATTGCTGACTTTTACCTTAATATCAAAGCTGGTATTCTCATTTTTGAGTAAAGTACGTGCATTTTCCAACGGAATAAGTACGGTTCTATCTCCTGCGTTGCCTCCCATATTTCCTCCCTGACTATTCAAAACCCCAATCACCTGATAACGCTTGCCTAAAAAATTCACAAAACGATTGAGCGGAGAAGTTTTGCTAAAAAGTTTCTCAGCGATTTCATTACCAATAATTACCACAGGAATACCATTTATTATCTCGCTTTCCATAAAATTTCTGCCCATTTTCAATTCTAATCCGTTCAAACCCAGATAATTTTCATCTACCCCTATCACTTGCGAATTAGGATTAGTAGTTTTAGAACCTTGTTTAACTTCCGTATTGAAGGAAACTCCCACCGAAATCCCTATTATACCTGAAAAACTTAATTTTTTTTTGAATTCTTGTGCTTGATAGTAACTAATGGGCGTGGTAATACTTTCCCGCATGCCTCTACTTCTACTGCCTTTGGTAAATTTTTGTCCGATGTTAAAAGAATTTGCTCCCAAATCTGAAAAACTATCATTGATAGAAGCCTGAATACCATCAACGGCTGTCAGTATACCGACTAATGCCATGATGCCTATGGCAATAATCAAAGCCGTAAGCACAGTACGCAACATATTTTCGCGTATAGCCCCTAATGCTACTTTGATATTTTCAAGCAAATTCATATGAGTTTGTTTTTCAGCTAATTACCTCCCATAAGTTCTTTGGCTTCACGCTCACGCATACGGCGTTTTTCTTCTTCAACTTTCTTGATTTTTTCAGCTTTGATTTGCTCAGCAGGCTTCAGCCCTGTACCTTTACAACGCAAACAAAGCATAACTCCCGAACCTTGACATTTTTCGCAAATACCTGTACCCCTGCAAACCCGACATTTGCCGTCGGTGCATTCAGGGCAACCTTCCAAATGCTTAAATTTCAGGTAATCAGCTTTTTCTTTGAGTTTCATCGTGCCATCAAAGCAATAGATACATCTTCTTGCTCCAAATTGGGTATCCTTGCAATAAGGACAAGTGCCTTTTTCTGTTTTACCTTCTTTGATATCCTTGCAAAAAGGGCAAGCAATAGCCCCCTTGTACATAGTGCCATCGCAATGAATACATTTTCTATAACCCTTGCAAGATGAACATTGACCACTATAACAATACAAGCCATCGCAGGCTCTATCATATTTGTAGCCTTTACAACGAGGACAAGTGGAGTCAATGATGATAGATTGTTCTAAAAGTTGCTCCAAAGTAAGTACAGAATCCTGGGGATTTTTAGGTGGTTTATAAGGCTTGACAATCTTATTTTTGCTACTTGTATCTTTGAGTGCTTTCTGTTCTATTTTACTTTGATTGTTTTTCTGCGGTAAAACTTTATTAGAAGCAGTTTTTTGGTCTTTGGTTACAGGAATTGATTTATTGGGTTTGTTTTCATCAGTTTTTTTTACTTGCCCCCAAGTTACTTGCACAAGCAGAAAAAAAATAAAAAAACTAACACAAGTTTTCATAGAAAAGGTTTTTAGCAAAAATAAAACTTTTTATGGGCTTATCCTAATACTTTCTTGATTTTTTCTGCATTTTCAATGACATCTGTAACATCTATGCTCAGCCCTGTAATTCCAATAATCTGGTTATGCTCATCATAAGTTGGCTGGTAAGCTACTTTCCAATATTTACCGTCTAACTTCAAAACATCCACTAAACTTTCTCCACGCAAAGCTCGGCGAATATTTTCAATGGCTTTGGGATTTTTTTCAAAAAACTCAAAAGCATTACGCGTTTTAAGTCTTTTGGCTTGCAGACCCATAGCCTTCAAAGCATACTTGCTGGGCAAAATGAAAAAACCTTTCTTGTCAATGACGAAAGGAATAACATGCTCGTTGTTGATAATTTGCTTCAAGCGAAAGTTTTCCTCCTTTATGCTCAAATGCTCATCAACTAACCTTTCACCAATTTTTTCTAATAATTCAAAGTCTTCCATAGAGCAATAGTGTTTTTTTGCGTTGTAAAATATGAATTTTCCACCAATCAATGAATATTCATTGATACCTTCTTAAAAAACATTTCCCAATAGGGTTTTGTTCGGCAAGTAATTGATTTCCTATACTATAAAGACCAGTAGTTCATTTGCTTGATTTTCTTACGGAAAGTGCCTTTAATATCCACAAAAAGTGTTTTTTCTTTTGCCCAAACCTTGAAATCTTCTTCCTGCATTTGCAAATATCGCTGATGATTAACCGCCAAAACAATTACATCGTACTTACCTTGTGGATGCTTCTGAAGTTGCAAGTGATATTCGTGGGCAAATTCTTTCTCATCTGCCAAGTAATCTACTGCATCTACCTGTAAGCCAAAATCTTGTAATTCCCTGATAACATCAACTACTTTGGTATTGCGAATATCGCTTACATTTTCCTTGAAAGTAACTCCTAAAATCAAAACCCTTGCCTCCTGCGGGCTGATACCCTGCTGAATAACCTTCTGCACAATCTTTTTGGCAATATACGCCCCCATGCCATCATTGATAGCTCTACCGCTTAAAATTACCGCAGGAGTATAACCTAATTCCTTTGCTTTGTAAGTGAGATAGTATGGATCTACTCCTATGCAATGCCCTCCTACAAGTCCTGGCACAAATTTGAGAAAGTTCCATTTCGTACCTGCCGCCTCCAAAACCTCGTAAGTATTGATTTGCATTTTGTCAAAAATCAAAGAAAGTTCATTCATCAGAGCTATGTTGAGGTCTCTTTGAGTATTTTCTATGATTTTTGCCGCTTCGGCAACTTTAATGCTACTTGCTTTATACACACCTGCACGCACCACCAACTGATATACCTGAGCAATCTGCTCCAAACTTTCTTCATCACAGCCCGAAACTACTTTCACGATATTTTCCAAAGTATGTTCTTTATCGCCCGGATTGATACGCTCTGGAGAGTAACCCACCTTAAAATCTTGACAAAACTTCAACCCTGAAAATTTTTCTAAAATTGGCACGCAATCCTCTTCGGTACAGCCCGGATATACCGTAGATTCAAAAACTACATAATCACCTTTTTTCAGTACCTTGCCTACACTCTCAGAGGCTGAAAGTAAAGGTTTTAAGTTGGGTTGGCAATGTTCATCAACAGGAGTAGGTACAGCTACAATGAAAAATTGAGCTTTGCGTAAATCCTCTAAATGATGTGTAAATTCAATATCGCAACCCACAAAAGCTTCTTTTGGAAGTTCTCGGCTGGGGTCTTGATGATTTTTGAGCATTGCAATACGCTCTGCGTTAATATCAAAGCCGATAACCTTAATTTTTTTTGCAAAAGCCAACGCAACAGGCAAACCTACATATCCCAGTCCAATAACAGCTAAATTTGCTTTTTTGGCAAGAAGTTGCTCGTAAATACTCATAATTGATTTTTTCAAGTGAAAAACAAACTCATTTCTTATGTCTCATGTCTTATGTCTTGCGTCTTGTGTCTAATGTCCAAGACTCATCGTATCATTTTCTCAATAGGTATGACTAAAATACCTTCTGCTCCTGCATTTTTGAGGCTTTCAATAATTTCCCAAAAATCATCCTCATGAATAACCGAGTGAATAGAACACCAATCCTCGATTGCCAAAGGTAGAACAGTAGGACTTTTCAGTCCAGGCAAAATCTCAATAATTTTGGGCAAAGCCTTTTTTGGGGCATTGAGTAAGATGTACTTATTTTTTTTAGCATTTTGTACGGCATGAATGCGAAACAATAATTTATCTAAAATTTTTTGTTTCTCGGCAGAAATATTAGGATTGCCAATCAATACAGCTTCTGAGTGAAAAACGACTTCAACTTCTTTCAAGCCATTGCTCATAAGCGTACTGCCCGAACTCACAATATCGCAAATAGCTTCCGCTAAACCAATACTAGGGGCAATTTCCACCGAACCACTAATTTCGTGAATACGTGCAGAAATTTGATTTTTCTGCAAAAAGTCGCTCAAAATGCGAGGATAAGAAGTGGCAATATCAATGCCTTGTAAGTCTTGCAAACCTTTGTATTCTTTGCTTTTGGGTACGGCAATTGAGAGTCTGCATTTAGAAAAGCCCAAACGTTCAATCAAACGGACATTTTGATTTTTTTCTACCATTACATTTTCGCCAATGATGCCAATATCCGCTACGCCATCGGCTACATAGCCTGGAATATCATCATCGCGTAGGAATAAAAACTCGGCAGGAAAATTAGAGGCTTCGGATTTGAGTTTGCCTGTACCATTCTGAAAATCAATGCCACATTCTTTGATAAGAGTAAGCGAACTCTCACTCAATCGTCCTGATTTTTGAATTGCAATGCGTAAAATACTCATAGCCTTGTAAAATACACGTTTGTTGGGGAGTTTTTTCTTAAAACTCAATAACATAACCTCACCCCCTGCCCCCTCTCCAAAGGAGAGGGGGAGTCCCACCTAATCATCAAACTATCAGTTTATTGTTTTCTAAAACTTTATGATTGTTTCCAAATTCATTCAAAAAATTGTACTTTTTTACCTCATCCTCTTTGCCCCTATTCTTATACTCAACAAAGTTTCTTACACCTCTTTTATGCAATGTACATCATAACTTTATCCAAACATTCTACGCTGTATTTATTTCTTATCCAATTCTCCAAAAACTCTTTGCAAGAGAGCGGTAGTACGAGCAATGGGATTTTTACGGATTTGAGCCTCTTCTTGGGCAATACGCCAAAAAAGTCCATCAAGAGCTTTCTGGGTGGTATAAGCTCCTAAATCGGCATTGATAGGCTCACGAATGCCTGCCAAATTACCTGCTACCGTACCCACCAACTTATTGTAGGGTGTAACCAAAGCTGACCAGGCTTGTGTGGCTCCTACTTTGCTCAATGCATTATTGATTTTAGGACTATATGCCTGCACAAGTTTTTGGAAAGTTTTTTCACGCAAGTAATTAGTAGCGGCATTTTCGTTGCCGAAAAGGATATTTTTTGCATCGGTGATAGTCATGGAGGTAATGGCATCTAAAAAAATAGGTTTAGCTTCATTGGCGGCATCTTCGGCAGCACGATTCATTTTCAAAACAGCTTCATCAATAAGTTTTTGCCCCTGTGGAATATTTTTGACAATCAAGTCTTGAACTTTTTGAGCTTCGGGAGGCAAAAGTATCTTAATAGCCTGATTACCAAAGTAACCGTCAGTTTTAACCAGTTCATTCACCCCCTTACTGATACCTTGTGTAAGGGCTTCTTTCAAACCATTAGCAATTTCGCCCTCGCTAAGCGGCTGATTAGTAGGCAAATTGCTCACTACCCCTTGCAATGTTGTGCAAGTTTGCAACACAATACCTGCAAACAACAAAAAAAAGATTTTTTTCATAAACATAAAACTTTGATGTTATTCGGTTTCTAAAATTTCTAAAACTTCTGCTAAATGGTCATAATCTTTCAGTCCTGGGGCTATTTCCGAAGAACCTCGCAATGAAAAACCCTTCACAGCGGTTTCGGCTAAAATTTTCTCAACTTCTTCTGCTGAAAAATCTCCTTCCAAAAGAATAGGATATTTTTCAGCTATATTTTTGCAAAAATGTATGTCTGCTTTTGAAAAAACAAAATAACTTATCCATTTTTGCCAATTTTCAACGTTTTGCAAGAATAAATCTTTATTTTCAACTTTCCAGAGCAATTTTACGGGCAAATTTTCGCTCAGTTCGGCATTGTGGATAAGTATTTCTACAAGTTGAGCATCGGTAATTTCCAAAGCATTGCAGGGGTATTTTTCTAAAATGCTTTGTAGCTCTTGCCAAGAAACTCTATTGATTTCCAAGGCAAAATCAACTCCTGAAATCCAAGCTGTAATTTCTTTGTATGTTTCTGGCGAAATATAATTTTCTTGATTTTCTTGCACACAAAAACCCAACATCTCTACGCCCATTCCCGCCGAATAACGAGCATCTGAAAGATTAGTAACACCGCCTACTTTTATCGTACAACGTAAAGCCATAGTTAAAATTTTCCACAAAACTACACAAAACTTGTAAATCAATAGTTTTTTTGAAGTTTTTTTTGCAATTTTGCCCACCTCAACCTATTTACAATTTGCTTGCTCAATTTTTACAACTTATTCGCAAGGAGTTTCTTTTAGAATGGCGGCAAAAGTATGCTCTCAATAGTTTGCTTTTGTACGTAAGTAGTGCCATTCTGATAGTGTATTTAAGTTTCAATTTAGAAATCCAAAAAGTTGAGCCTATTACTTGGAATACACTCTTTTGGCTGATATTACTTTTTTCCTCCTTTAATGCTATTGCCAAAGGCTTTATGCAAGAAAAAGCAGGTAGGTTGTATTATTACTACGCTACGCTCAATCCGTATTTGTTGATTTTAGCTAAAATTGCCTATAACGTAATACTTATGCTTCTGATAAGTTTAGTGGGGTTAGGCGGTTATATTTTATTTATGGGCAATCCTGTGCAAGATATATCTTTTTTCCTGCTCAATCTATTTTTGGGGGCTTTGGGTTTTGCTTCTACGCTTACTATGATTTCCGCAATTGCCTCCAAAGCTAATAACAATGCCGTTCTAATGGCAATTTTAGGCTTTCCTGTAATTTTGCCTATGCTCTTGTTACTTATCAAAGTTTCTAAAAACGCAATGGACGGACTTGACCGCAGTAGTAGTTCAGAGGAAATTTTAGTACTTTTGTGCATTAACATTATTGTAATTAGTGTTTCTTACTTGCTTTTTGGTTTTTTGTGGAGAAGTTGAGGGAGTATCTTTTTGTAACTTGTCAATTGGGCTTGCTTGTGATTTTTTGCCCACAAAAGATTTTTGAAAAATAAGACTAAATTCAAGTAAAAATTCATCCACAGATACGAAAATTTCTACTAATTTTGAAAAGTTTGAATGCATATAAGCCACATGCACTTTTAAGAAAGTCTTTGAAAACTGATAACTTGTGTATTTGCCTTTTTATAGTTTTTACTTCAACTTTTAACCTTTAATTTATATGAACAAATCAATTACTCCTCGCAACGAAAATTATTCAGAATGGTACTTGGATATTATTAAACATGCAGGACTTGCCGAGCATTCGGCTGTCAAGGGTTGTATGGTTATTAAGCCTTATGGCTATGCGATATGGGAAAAAATGCGAGATGAACTTGACCGCCGCTTCAAAGAAACAGGACACGAAAACGCTTATTTTCCACTTTTTATTCCTAAAAGTTTGTTTGAGGCAGAAGAAAAAAATGCCGAAGGCTTTGCCAAGGAATGTGCAGTAGTTACGCATTATCGCCTTAAAAATCACCCCACTGAAAAAGGCAAACTCATTGCCGACCCTGACTCACGCTTGGAAGAAGAGTTGATTGTGCGTCCTACCAGTGAAGCAGTGATTTGGAATACCTACAAAAATTGGATTCAATCTTACCGAGATTTGCCTTTGCTTATCAATCAGTGGGCAAATGTAGTGCGTTGGGAAATGCGAACTCGTCTTTTTTTACGTACTGCTGAATTTTTGTGGCAAGAAGGGCATACTGCTCATGCCACCGCTGAAGAAGCTATGCAAGAAACTCGTCAAATGTTAGAAGTTTATGCCGATTTTGCTGAAAAAGTTTTAGCTATTCCTGTTATTAAAGGTGTAAAAACCGAAAATGAACGCTTTGCAGGAGCCGATGAAACTTTTTGTATTGAAGCTATGATGCAAGACGGCAAAGCCTTACAAGCAGGTACTTCACATTTCTTAGGACAAAACTTTGCCAAAGCCTTTGATGTAAAGTTTTTGAACAAAGAAAATAAGTTAGAATACGTTTGGGGAACTTCGTGGGGAGTAAGCACTCGTCTTATGGGAGCATTGATAATGTGCCATTCTGACGATGATGGTTTGGTGTTACCACCCAAAGTTGCTCCTATTCAGGTGGTAGTTGTACCCATCTACAAGGGTGAAGAAAGTTTTGCCAAGTTAAATGAGGCTTGTGAAAATATTGCTAAAAATTTGAAAGCCAAAGGAATAAGTGTAAAATTGGACTTACGAGAAACACAAACTCCAGGTTTCAAATTTGCTGAGTGGGAAGTCAAAGGGGTGCCTATACGTTTGGCAATAGGCTTACGGGATTTAGAAAATCAGACCATTGAAGTAGCTCGCCGCGATACCAAAACTAAAATAACTATTCCTTTGCAAGATGCAGAAAATTATGTTCTTTCGCTTTTAGACCAAATTCAGCAGAATATTTATCAGAAGGCTTTGGAATTTAGAGAAAAAAATACCTTTGAAGTGAATTCTTATGAAGAATTTAAAGAAGTAATGGAAAAAGGTGGATTTGCTCTTGCTCATTGGGACGGCACCACCGAAACCGAACTTAAAATCAAAGAAGAAACCAAAGCCACTATTCGTTGTATTCCTCTGCAAAACAGAAAAGAAACAGGCAAATGTATTTATTCAGGTAAGCCTTCTGAACAAAGAGTAGTCTTTGCACAAGCATATTAGAAAACGTGAATTATGAGTCCAATCTTAGATAGGTACAATGCAGACACTTAATCATTAAAATTAACCCAAACATTTTTCACGAATAACTGCATACAATTAACCAACAACTCACATTCTAAGGCAAATTACTCAAAACAATGTTTTTTTAACCTCATCCCCTGCCCCCTTTCCAAAAGAGAGGGGGACTCACCTAATTGCCAAGCTACTAACTTACTAATTTGAATTGTGTAACTAAATCTTGGATAAGTATAATACAAGCTCAATTATTTTTACGATTATCTTAGATATTTTTCACAAATAACTGCATATCAAAAACTTAACTAATAACTCAAGTTAATCTAAACTTGATGGAACGTTTAATGGAAGTTTATGCGAAAGAAGGTCATAGATATTTTACCAAAAATTTTAAGGAAAAGGTCTTTGATTTTTCTGAACCTATTGCTCAATATCAGCAAGAATTAGAAACACTAATTTCCTAGAATTTTCATTTCCCTGAATACTAAGCCATTTTCCACTGAGTATAACAACTACTCTCCTCAAAACCATTTTTCATTCAGCGTGCAAGATTTTACCTACCGAACATCATTCGGTTGATACGTTCTTGTTCTTGGCGTTGAGCGGCAAAACGATTGATATTGTACGTGAAAGAAAGCATAAAATAACGTTGCAAGACTACATTGGAAACATCTTGAATATAGGTTTCGGTAGTAGTTCGGCTAATACCGATATTTTGTTGTAGGGCATCATATACACGTATTTTCACTTCACCACGTTTATCTTTGAAAACCTGTTTGGCAAGACTAATATTCCAGATGGTGTAATTTTGATTAAAACCTTCTGCCAAACCCGAATTCGCAAAGTAATCCACCTCTGTACCCAAAACTAAACCATTGTTGAAGGTATAAGTAACATCAGCCACCAAAATATTAGTGAAGTAACTCACATTATTTTGTGGTTGCAGGGAATAATTTTGATTGGTATAATTGAGTGTTCCTGAAAGATTGAAATCTAAGTTTTCTTTGAAATTCCAA
>JANWZC010000269.1 GCA_025054975.1 Raineya sp. | reverse complement strand
CTACTCGGTCGCGTAATTTCGTTTTGAAATTCTTACTTTGTGTATTCAAAGAAAATTTTTTGCTAACATTTCAGAAATCATTATTTTTGGAGAAAAATCATTTTGCTTTCCCGATGAACCTGCAAGATTTCATTCGCAACATTCCTGACTTCCCCAAAAAAGGTATTATTTTCAAAGATATTACAACTTTGCTCAAAGACCCCAATGCCTTTCATATTGCCGCAGAGATGCTCTATAATTTTGCCAAAAACTTGGGAGTACAGAAGGTGGCAGGCATTGAGTCACGTGGTTTTGTTTTTGGTTCTTTACTTGCTCAACGTCTAAAAGCAGGTTTTGTACCTATTCGTAAGCCTAAAAAATTACCCGCAGAAGTGTATTCTGCTTCTTATACTTTGGAGTATGGTGAAGATACTCTTGAAATGCATAAAGATGCTATTTCAGAAGGAGAAAAGGTGCTTTTACACGATGATCTACTTGCCACAGGAGGTACTGCCCAAGCCGCTTGCTCACTCATAGAAAAAGCAGGTGGTAGAATTGTACAAGTTTCTTTTCTGATTGAACTTGCTTTTCTGAACGGCAGAGAAAAACTGAAAGGTTATGATGTGGTTTCTGTAATGCGTTATGATAGTGAATAAAAATGTAGCTTTCAAGGCACTTCCATTGGACGAATTTACCGAAATTCATCTTTTACCATTTTTTGAACCTTTTTTATTTAACACTAACAAACATCTACCTTTACAAAAAAATTCAACTATTTGGGTATTTTGGGGAGAGGAGAAACAAAAAATTAAAATTCGTTGCAATGTTTTTGTGCAAGATAATGAAGGTTTTAGCCCTTGGCGAATGTCTTTTGGGGGAATTGAATTTGACGAAAAGATTTCCTACGAAAGTCTGAATAATTTTGTAGAATTTGTATGCGATTTCTGCAAAAATGAACTAAAACTAAAAAAGTTACTTATCAAGCAATATCCATTTAGTTATGCCGAAGAAAATTCGCATCAAATTACACAAATTCTTCTAAGACAGGGTTTTACAATAATCAATCAAGAACTTACGCATTATATTCGTGTGCAAGAGAATTTTGAGGCAAATTTGCATAATTCAGCTAAAAGACGACTTGCCAAAGCTATTCAAGCAGGTTTTATTTTTGAAGAATGGCAAAAGCCTGATTGGCAGGAGGTTTTTAATTTTGTTGCAAAAGCTCGTCAGAGGAAAAATTTCCCCCTTACAATGACTTGGCAAGATTTTCAAGAAACTGTAAATCTCTTTCCTGATGAATACTTAGCATTGGTTGTGAGGAAAAATCAGGAGATTGCCGCTCTTACGGTAGGAGTTGTAGTAAGTAGCAAAATTTTTTACAATTTTTACCCTGCTGATAATCCTAAATTTTTGCAGTATAGCCCAATGATTTTACTTACTCAAGGTTTGATACAATTTTGCCGAAAGCAACACTTTGAAATTTTAGATTTAGGTATTTCTACGGAAAATGGCAAACCCAACTTCGGACTGATACGTTTCAAAAAAAACTTAGGAGCTAAAAGTGCCTTGAAGTTAAGTTTTGAAAAGCAATTCAATTGATGTTTTTTGTTATTTTTTTAATAGACGCTAAGAGGTTAATCTGCCAAAGTTAGAAAAAATGAATTACGGAAAAAATTTTCACACAATTAACCTAAAAAAATACCAAATTTGTTATCATACTTCTACGGAGTTCTACTTCCAAAAGCCATTAGAACTTTTACAATTTTGATTTGTTTATAGAAAGAGTGTATCAAACTTATCAAATCAAATTCAGGTATTTATGAACCTTTTTGTAGCTTTTTTGAAATATTTTTCTCTGATTGCGTTTGCTTCGGTGTGGTTAATCACCAATGCTAGCTTTCCACCTGAAATTTCTTTGCATTATCCGTATAATCCTATTTCAAAGCATTGGTTTTTGTATGTTTCTTTGGGTTTTGTGGGAATTTTTAATTTGATGATGGTTTTTTTTCAACGTTTTTTGCAGAATATTCCCATTGAAAAATTACAAATTCCCCAAGCTGATTTTTGGAAAGAAAATGAAATTAGCAGAGAAGAGTTTTACAATGTCTTGAAGGCATGGTTTTACACTTTTACGGCTCTTGTAAATTTATATGCGGCTTTCCTGATTTACAAAATTTGGGAAATTAACGTAATGATACGTAACACCATTGATATGACTTTGTTTTGGATTATTGGAGTAGTCCTCATTCTTTTGGCTTTGATATACATTTTTGTTCGTTTCCGCATACGCAAATATTCTATTTGGGATTAATGAACAGTTTAACGCTTATTAGAATGTGAAGTGGTTTTGAGGAAAGAGTATATCAAAAACTCTTTTAGCCGTTGAGTGAAACCAAAAACGCTAAAAATGGTAAAAAATCAAATTTCTTTGAGTATAACGTGAGTTATTAGTTAAGTTTTGGTATGCAGTTATTTGTGAAAAACATTTAGGATAATTGTAAAAATAATTGGGCTTGTATTGTACTTATCCAAGATTTAGCTACACAATTCAAATTAGTA
>JANWZC010000268.1 GCA_025054975.1 Raineya sp. | reverse complement strand
TGCTAAACTTGCATAACTGGATATGTATAAATTCAGTTCTCCGAAAAAGTAGCATAACCCAAACTAAATTACATAAGTTATTATAAATCAAAATTTTAATCTTTTAATTCATATGAACCTACCAAGTTGATTTTGAAAACTTTACTACCCACATACCTCTGAAATCTTTGAGTTTATAACCTTTGGCAAGGTCGTTGGGATAAAGTTTTTCAATGGTGGCAAGTGTTTTAGGCTCAATATCTTTGTTTTTGTCGCCATGGCACTTCAAGCAGGTTTCCATACCTATCATAATAGGCTTGAAGTAGTATGTATTTTGCCCTTCTTGCAAGGTAAAAGGCTCTAATTTTTCTTGCTTCTGATGTTTTTCCAAGAAGGTTTTAAGGGCTTTTTCCTCTATTTCATTTTGGGCTTTGTCTTGCGGATTGCGATATTTATCCGAAACACGGCGAATTTGACAATTATTCGCCTTTGAGAGCGAATCTACAATAGTAAGAGCTTTCAAATTACAATATTCCACCGCTCCATGTGAACCTTTTTCCGCAATAGCTTTGGCAACCGTGTGCAACAAAGCTGTTTGCGTAGCCATTGTGATTTCATTACCTTTTTCCAAGTAATTTACTTGGTTCAGCACTGAATTTTGTTTTTGAGCAGGATTTTCTTTAGCAAGTTCGTTATCTACCTTTTGTGTTTGTTTTGCCTCTTTTTCACAAGCAACAATGATAAACACGAAAAGCAAAACAATTCTTTTCATAACATTTTGAGTTTAGATTTCAGATTTTTTGAGGATAAATTCGCAAGATTTTTACTAATCCGCTTTTGTGTTCATATTCAGCCTCCACTACCTGCAATTTGCCCTCCCGAACTTTTTCAGCTATGATTTTGGAATTTTGTAATAAAAACTTCGCTTGATGTGTAACATTAGCCAATACACAAGAATTCAAGCGAATAGATTTAGGCGTACGCAAGGCTTCTTTTTCTTCGGGTTCATTGCGAAGGCTATCAATAATGGCTTGTATGTGTCCTTCTTCGTGGGCACCTGTAATAAAAGCCTTAATAGCCCCACAATCGTCATGCCCCATTACCATGACCAATTGTACGCCAAGATATTTTACAGCATACTCTAAACTGGCAATTTCAATTTCACCGATTACGTTACCTGCTGTTCTTACAATAAATAAGTCGCCGATACCTGTATCAAAAAAGAGCGTTGGCGAAATGCGAGAGTCTGAACAAGTAAGTATTGCCGCAAAAGGATTTTGCCCTGCCAAAGTTTGTAACCTTCTTTCTTCTGTACGATTAGGAGCAATGAAGTCTCCCTTTACAAAACGCTGATTTCCTTCAATCAATCTTTCCAAAGCAGATTGACCTTTTTCATAGTTTTTCTGTCGGCAAGTTGTAAGCGTTATGATTAGCAATAAACTTACCAAAAGCAGTTTTTTCATAATATAAGATTTTAGTGTGAAAAAATATCACTAAAATACATCTGAGGATTTCAGAAACCTCAGATGTATCAGATTTAGTGAGGCAGTTTTTCTCTGAAATATCCATACACCCAAGTTCCTAAAATGGCACTTAGCAGTGTAATGAATACAACCCCAAAGCCTGCTCCAATCTGAGCAAATAAAGGTCCTGGACAAGCTCCTGTAATCGCCCAGCCTAAACCGAAAATCAAACCTCCAATTATCTGTCCTTTGCTAAATTTTTTATCTTCAAGTATAATAGGTTCTCCATAAATAGTTCTAAGTTTCAACTTTTTAATAAGTTGTACCGAAATAACTCCTATTACAACAGCCGTACCAATAACTCCATACATGTGAAAAGAAGTCAGTTGAAACATTTCCTGGATTCTATACCAACTAATAATTTCAGCTTTCACAAAAGCAATACCGAAAACGACACCCACTAATAAATATTTAAAGTTATACCACCAAGGATGTTTAAGTTGAGAGTCATTGGTGCATATTGCGTCCTGATGACGCACATCTATTACTTCGGGTTGTTGTGTTTGAATAGTAGCCATAATTTTACAGATTTAGGTGTTCGTTAGAATAATTTGAAAATAAGAGGTAACAAAAAATTAGCGGAGATAAATCCTCCTATCATAAAGCTAATAGTAGCTATCAAGGAGGGCAGCTGCAAGTTAGAAAGTCCCATAATGGCGTGTCCTGATGTACAACCGCCTGCATATCGCGTACCAAAGCCTACTAAAAAACCTCCTACTACAAAAAAGATAACTCCTTTCAGAGAAAGTAAATGATCAAAGCTAAAAATTTCAGCTGGCATAAGGTCTGAAAAACTATTGATGCCCCATTCTTGTAATTTCTGTTTAGTAGCTTCTGCCACTTGAATAGGCTCAGGATTAGCCAAAAACTGAGAGGCAATAAAACCACCTATCAGTACTCCTGCCACAAAAAACAAATTCCAAACTTCTTTCTTCCAGTCATACTTAAAAAAAGGAATATTCGCTGGAATACATGCGGCACAGATATGCCTTAAATTAGAAGAAATACCAAATTTTTTATTGCCTAAAATCAGCAATGTAGGAACGGTCAAGCCGATAATCGTACCAGCTACCGCCCAATGCCAAGGTT
>JANWZC010000267.1 GCA_025054975.1 Raineya sp. | reverse complement strand
AAGTGTAGCAGGTGTTTCCGAAGATTATGTAGGGCAATACTTCAAAAATCTTACAGGTATCAATCCGCAAGATTATATTGAATATCAACGCATGGAACGTGCTTCCGAGCTACTTCGTACCACCAAAAAAAGCATTCGTGAAATTGCTAAAGAAATTGGCTACAAAGATACTGCTTACTTTTGCAGACGTTTCAAAATGGTGTTTGGCATTTCGGCGGGCAAAATGCGAAAAAGAGATATGCTCATGGAGGAATTAGAAAAATTAAAAATGTAAATTTACGGCTCAAATAGCATTTGCCTAAATATGAAAGTTACAGGAATTTCCTTCATCCGAAATGCCGTAAAATATGATTATCCTATTGTAGAAGCTATACGCTCTATTTTGCCTATTTGCGATGATTTTATAGTAGCCGTAGGAAATTCAGAAGACAATACCTACGAGTTAATTGCTCAAATTGAACCTGAAAAGGTCAAAATTTTGCCTACTACTTGGGATGATAATCTGCGGGAAGGCGGAGCAGTGCTTGCCCAAGAAACCAACAAAGCTCTGCGAGCCGTTCCTCCTGAAACTGACTGGGTTTTTTACATTCAGGGAGATGAAGTAATTCACGAAAAATATTTGCCTACTATTCAGCAAGCCATGCAAACCTACTTACACGATAAAAAAGTAGATGGCTTGCTTTTTAAGTATTTGCATTTCTACGGCTCTTACGATTACGTTGGTTCGTCTTATCAATGGTACAGACGTGAAATTCGCATTGTACGCAACTTGCCCGAAATTTATTCCTACAAAGACGCACAAGGCTTCCGCAAAGGCAATAACCAAAAATTACGTGTAAAACTCCTTGATGCTTACGTGTATCATTATGGCTGGGTGAAAGAACCCAAAGCTATGCAAAAAAAGCAAGAAACTTTTCATAAGTATTGGCACGATGATAATTGGCTTGAAAAACACGTTCCCAAGCGAGAAGAGTTTGATTATAGCGAGGTTGATGTTTTAGAAAGATTCACAGGCACACATCCGCAAGTAATGCAAGCACGCATTGCTCGCAAAAATTGGCAATTTGATTACGATTTGAGCCACAATAAATTATCTTTGAAGGATAAATTCAAAAAGTTGGTGGAAAAACTTACAGGAGGCTACATTATTGGTGAATACCGAAACTATATTTTGGTCTAAAACTGCAAAGTTTTGAAAAAAATTTTACATATTCTTTTAAGCGGTTCCAGAGGTGGTTTGGAATTGTATGTTTGCAGGCTTATGCAAAAACAAGCCGAAGCAGGCTTTGAGGTATTTGCCTTTATTTTAGAAAATAGCGAAGTACATAAAATTTTAGCCCAAAATTCTGCTATTCGGTGCATTTTTGGCAAACCTAATCGCCGTTTGCATTGGCAAAATATACGACATTTGCGAAAAATCCTCAAAACTTATCAAATTCCTTTGCTCCACTCGCACAATAGCCTTGACGTATGGACGGCTTCTCTCGCCAATTACGATAAAATCTGCAAGCATTTTTATAGTGCTTACATTATGATAGGTGCCAAAAAAAAATTGCCACATTATTATTTCATTTATGGCAATCTTGAAGCCGCTATTTCTACTTCTCTTGTTACCAACGAGGCACTTGCTCAAAATTTGCCTATAAATCCTGATAAAATTCATTTAGTTCGTTATGGAGTTGATACTGAAAAACTATCGCCCAACTCTGAAAAACGTGAGCAAATTCGCAAGCAATGGGGAGTAGCTGAAAATCAAATAGTGATAGGCACGCTTGCCCGAATTACCAAATTCAAGAATGTAAAGGAATTGGCACAGGCATTTTTGCATATTGAGGAAAAGTTTAGGAAAAAAGTTGTTATTTGGTTAATTGGTGAGCCTTCCATTTTATACTCTGACGAAAAAACTACCATTTACCAGCCCGAAGACCTTGCCATTGAGCAAGAAATTCAAGAGTTTGTGCAAAAGCATAGTTTGCAAACGCATATCATTCGCATACCTTTTCAGAAAGATTACATTGCCTATTTGAATGCAATGGATATTTTTGTGCTTGCCTCACAGCACGAAATGTATTCACTTTCTATGATTGAGGCAATGCTGATGGGCAAACCTGTTATAGGTTTAGCATCGGGAGGCACACCCGAACAAATTGGCAACAACGAAAGAGGCTTACTTATTCAGGAAGCAACGCCACAAGCCATTGCCCAAGCTATTAACCTTTACCTTGAAAGCCCTGAACTTATGCAGGAAAAGGCACAAGCCGCTCAAACTTGGGCTTTGCGTGAGCATAATTGGCACAATACCCTCGCTGAATATAACAAGGTGTATGGCGTGTAGATTAGTGCATTTCCAAAGGCGGAAAATTATACCACTGGCTAATATAAAAATAAGTTCGCAAAAGATTGTAGGCAATTATGAAAAACAAAAGAACATACCGAAACCTACTTCGGACTTTTTCTTTTTCTTTGTCCATTACGCTTAATCTTTTCCAAAAAATTATCATTATCAGGGGCATTACAGGCGATAAATACCTATCGCTTTCGTGTTCAATGTTCATGCTCAAAGCAAGCATTATGGCTAAATAGAACACAAAGTTAAA
>JANWZC010000266.1 GCA_025054975.1 Raineya sp. | reverse complement strand
ATACCAATAATTTCGTCTAAAATGAGTGCTTGTACGCCTCCGTGAAGCAGTCCCAAAGGGTTACACATATCTTCCCGCACCAGAATGTGCATTTCAGCAGAGCCTTCGGAAATATGTTTGAGTGTCCCGTTAATCCATTTAAGAACAGGAGGTGCAAAATCAGGCACAGGTTGGTCAATGAAAGTTTGGAGGGTTTGTAAAATTGTGTTCATCTGGTTTGAAGGTTAAAGGTTCAAGGTTGATACTTTGGAAATTGTAACTATCAGGCTTTTCTTTGACAAAGTTGCTTCCAACTTTGTACTAATTACTCACTACTCGGTTGTGGTCTAAAATGTATGATGAGCATTTTGTGAGATAGACAATGAGTTTTTACTTTTGCGTTATAAGTGAGATAGTAGTAAAAGTAAATTTTCCTCATTGTCTTGGGACAAAGGTAGTAAAAAAATGGTCGTAAAAAAACGGGATACAAAACTTTTTGTGTAAAAGTTGTGGTAAGCAGTTTCAGAGTCATTACAAGTATTCAGGAGCAAATCCTGCTACAAAGCGTTTGATAATCTGCATGTTATTGAGTAATTCAGGGATAAGAGATATAGAGGTTGTATTGAGAGTTAGCCGTAGTATGGTTCTACGTACGTTTAGGCAAGCATCCTTTCAAGTAGATATAAAATAAAGCCGAGATTAAAGCATTATCGTAGGTTCAAATAGATGAATTATGGTCTTGTAGAGCAGAAAAGTCAAGAACGTTGGATAGTATATACATATGCTCCTGAGACAGATGAAATATTAGCTTACCAGATAGGAGAAAGAAACGCTACTACTATCAAGCAACTTTATGTCCAACTCAAAGATTTACAATATGTATTGCACGGATGGACATAAAGCATTTGTGCAAGTGTTTAGCAAGGGAAATCATCAAATTGGCAAGACTTACACCAAGCAGATTGAGGATGGCAACACTTGCCTACGAGCCAGAAATAGACGATTAGTCCGAAAAACTACTGGTTTTTCTAAAAAAAGACCCCTATCACGATGCTTCTATTAAAAAGAAATTACAGACATCATACGTTGTAGCCTATCATCAAAAATATCTTTTAAGAGTTTTGTCTTTGAATAAATCATTCCTTATTTTTACTAAACTTTGTTCTTTCTGTGTTCTTATACTAAACAAAATTTGTAAATTTTATAAATATAAAATCTTGATTTTTATAGTAAATCAAAACCCCTATTAGTTGAGTATAAAAAATTGAAAGGCTAAATTATACTTTGAACTCAAAACATATTCAGCATACATTTTGAACCACTGTCCTAAATTTTTGCAAGTTTTTTAATAAAATGAAAAATATCTTTGTAGCTAAAGAAATTTTTTGTCGTTTTGGTTAAAACTCAACTAACCCAAAAAAACTTAAAGTCAAAGTTTTTTGAATGCAATTATTTCAAAACTTTTTCTGCTCTCTTGTAAATTTTACGTTTTTTGTAGTTAAACCAAAAATGAGGGGCAGTCTTTTTCATGAATGTATCTACGTAACGCATACCAAATAAGTTCCAAGCCCCTTTAAGTTTTACTTTCAAAGAAGAATGCAAGGCTCGCAAACTCAATGCAAAACCACTTTCCAAATATTCCATATGATGCCAATACCCCGAAGGCATAAAAAGTGTATCACCATGCTCTAAAATCACTTCATAACCTTGTGCGTACTTGGTTGCAGGGAATTGCTCATAATTGAATTTCTCGTAATAATTCGTAAAATCTGCCAAACTCAATACTTCCCAAGGTTTGCGATAAAGTTTATGTTGTTCGTGGAAAGGGAATAATAGTACCCGCTTTCTACCAACAAATTGTGTATGCAAAATATGCGAAAGGTCAATATCAAAGTGCATGTGCGTAATAGAACCACCTCCACCCACAAAAAGCATAGGATAACCTTTCACAAAACCTTTCATCAAATGTTCGGGGAAAGTAAAATCTTGGGTGAGTTCAGGACAATGCTCCAAGATGTTGAACAGAAAAATACGTAAAGCTAAATTACCTTTTTTCACTTCACGCAAATAATCGCCAAAAAGCATGTAATCATCAGCCTTATTGACAGGCGTGTAGGCATCGCTTTTGATGTTATTATACACTCCTACCTTATGATGACCTGCTTTTCCAATGAAATAATCCCAATTCCATTTTTGCAGTGCTGCCCACTCGGCAGAAAGTTTTTTGATAACCAAAGGTTTTTCGGGAAGGTAATATTTTTGCTTAAACTCTTCGGGACTAATATTTTCAACTACATCAACTTGTTGCAGCTTCATAATTGAGTATGATTTTAGTGTGAAGCGAATGTTAATGAAATTTGCACAAAGATAGTAATTTTCATACAAATTCCAATAATCCTGTCGATGTTATGGTGGCATAAAATGTACGATGTCGTAAATTCTGAAAAACTATTAGAGAATTGAATAGTTAAACCACATTTTTGAACACATACACCTGCGTCATACATTTTGAGTTTTCCTCCGAAAAATTTGAAGATAAATTCGTTTGTAAAAATAAATAGCTAAAATCAGCATAAATGGCTCTCCATAATATCTCCAACGCTCACCTACAAAGAAATAT
>JANWZC010000265.1 GCA_025054975.1 Raineya sp. | reverse complement strand
TTCTTTGATAGTTTCGCGTTTGTCGTAGAGTTTTTTACCTTTGGCAAGAGCTATTTCCATTTTTGCCCAACCTCGTTCATTGATAAACAAACGTATAGGCACAATGGTTAAGCCTTTCTCTTCTAACCCCTTAGCAAGTTTTCGGATTTCCTTTTTTTTGAGCAGTAATTTTCGCTTACGCAAGGGGTCATGATTGTAGTGAGTACCTTCGCTATAAGGTGAAATATGCATTTGTATTACCCAAACTTCACCATCTTCAACATAGCAATAAGCATTTTGCAGTTGCACTTTACCTTGCCGCACCGATTTAATTTCTGTCCCTGTGAGTACAATGCCTGCGATAAAAGTTTCTAAAAAATGATAATTAAACGAAGCCTGTCGGTTCTGAATGTTAATGGTTTTATGAATTTGCTCTTTTTCTTTTCCCATAAATTAAATTGCAAAAATTGGCACGCAATTTAGCAATTTTTTTAAGAAAAGTTAGGCTTTGTAAGCGATGATGCTTTTTGTCAAAAAAAAGATTTTCTCTTCTATAATTTGAGCATCAGGAAATAAACTTTTTAACTCTTTTTTATTCAATAGTTTAAGTCGTGAAAGTTCTTCGGGTATATTTTCATTATTTTTTTTCAAATGAGAATATTTCCAACGTAACCCAACCCATAATTTTAGTTTTTCGGGGAAGTACTGGAAAAAAGGAAAGAGAAAATGAGGCTCCAAAGGAAAATGTAAATACGGAGTTTGTACCCAATATTTTTTTGCAACTCTTTGCACCTCTTTTGCAAATAATTTTTGCTCAATACCTTTACCAACGTGTTCAATTACGCTGTTAGAAAAAACTATATCGAATTCTTTATCTTGAAACATATCCATTTGGCAGGCATTGCCAATTACATAGCGAAAATCTGGATGAGTTTGTTGCTTAAAATCAATATTGAGCAAGGTTACATTTTTTTCTAAACCTGTGCCTATCCAAATATTCTCTGTGCCACCTACGTCCAAGATTTTATCAGTACTTTGAACATTTAGCTTCTCAAGAAACCACTGGAAGCGTTTTCTTCTTGCTTTGGAACTAAAAGAATTTGGATTAGTATTATCTGCTGCTGAAAACATAAGTGATACTACATTTAATCGTTAGAAATTTCTTAAATCTACAATTTTCTTACGCATACGCTCAAAAGGCAAAAACTGTTGTTCAAGGGTACGCGTAAAAGGAACGGGGGTATCTAAACTTGCCTCACGCATAACAGGGGCATCTAAATACTTAAAAAGATGTTCGCTTATCCAAGCGGCTATTTCTGCACCGATGCCTCCAGTGAGTGTATCTTCGTGAGCAATTAGCACTTTTCCTGTCTTTTTTACTGATTGTGAAACGGTATCTGTATCCCAAGGCAAGAGCGTACGTAAATCAATAATATCTGCCGAAACATTCAGTTCCTCTACAAGTTGCTTTGCCCAATGAACACACAAGCCATACGTGATGATAGTCATTTCATTGCCTTCTGCAACTAATTTTGCCTTGCCAATAGGACAAGTATAATAATCATCAGGAATTTCGTCTGAAATGGAACGATACAAATATTTATGTTCAAAGTACATAACAGGATTAGGGTCTTCAATGGCGGCATTGAGCAAACCTTTGGCATCATAAGGATTGGAAGGATACACAATTTTGAGCCCAGGCGTATGAAAAAACCATGCTTCATTCGACTGCGAGTGAAAAGGACCAGCCATAGTATTTGCTCCCGTAGGCATACGAATTACTACATCTGCATTTGCTCCCCAGCGGTAATGCACTTTTGCCAAATAATTCACAATTTGGTTAAAGGCACAAGTAACAAAATCAGCAAACTGCATTTCTACCATAGCCTTGTAGCCTTTGAGTGAAAGCCCCATAGCTACGCCCACAATCGCTGATTCGCAAAGGGGTGTATTTCTCACTCTTTCTTTGCCAAACTCCTCAACAAAACCTTCTGTAACTTTGAAAACACCTCCATACTCGGCAATATCTTGCCCCATAAGAATTAAATTGGGGTATCTTTGCATAGATTGCCGTAGGGCATCGCTGATAGCATCTACAAAACGTTTTTGGGAAATACTTGGGGCTTGCGGAGCAATAACTTCTTGTGCATAAGGGAAATATACGTCAGCTAATTCTTTCTCCACAGAAGGAGTTGGATAGGCTTCAGCAAAGGCAATTTCTAAATTTTCTTCAATTTCCTGCTTAAAATGCCTTTTAATTTCGTGAATCATAGATTCACTCAAAATGCCTTGTTCTAAAAGGTAATTTTCATAATTGCTCACAGGGTCTTTTTTTGCCCAAGCGTCCATGAGTTCTTGGGGAACATATTTAGTGCCTGAAGCCTCCTCATGCCCACGCATACGGAAAGTAATGGCTTCTACAAGCACAGGACGGGGATTTTTACGAATATCTTTGGCAAGTTTGCTTATCAAGTCATATACAGCCAAAATGTTGTTTCCATCCACTTGATACCCCTCAATGCCGTAACCAATCGCTTTATCTACAAGATAGTCGCATCGGTATTGTTCATTGTTAGGGGTGGAAAGTCCATAACCATTATTTTCAATCAGAAAAATTACAGGCA
>JANWZC010000264.1:1134-2640 GCA_025054975.1 Raineya sp. | reverse complement strand
TACGCGTATTTATGCTCAAATCATAGATGATACGCGTGGAGTTACGCTTGCAAGTGCCTCTTCTTTTGACCTGAACACTACCAAACTCAATATTGAAGTAGCTAAAGAAGTAGGAAAAAAACTCGCCGAAAGAGCTACTGCCAATGGTATCAAGGCAGTTGTTTTTGATAGAAACGGCTATTTATATCATGGCAAAGTAAAGGCTTTGGCTGATGGAGCAAGAGAAGGAGGTTTGCAATTCTAAAAATTCAAGTAGTTATGAACAATAAAAAACATATCCGAGTAAGCGACGTAGAACTCAAAGAAAGAGTAGTAGCTATTGAGCGTGTTGCCAAAGTAGTGAAAGGAGGAAGACGATTTAGTTTTGCCGCTATTGTAGTAGTGGGCAATGGCGATGGTATTGTAGGTTACGGATTGGGTAAAGCTAACGAAGTAACGGATGCTATTACCAAAGGTATCAATGATGCCAAGAAAAATTTGGTACAAGTGCCTATTCTCAAACATACTATTCCACACGAGGCATACGGAAAATTCTGTGGTGGTAAGGTGTTCATTAAGCCTGCTGCACCAGGTACAGGTGTTATTGCGGGTGGTGCTATGCGTGCAGTACTTGAAAGTGCAGGCATAAAAGATGTATTAGCAAAATCTAAGGGCTCTTCCAATCCGCACAATGTAGTGAAAGCCACTATTGATGCTCTTTTGAAACTGAGAGCTCCTCATACCGTGGCTCAAATGAGAGGTATAAGTTTGCAGAAAGTTTTTAACGGATAAAAAAACTATGAACAAAGTGAAAGTTACTCAGGTGCGTAGCTTGATAGGTCGCCCTGAAAGACAACATAAAATTATGCAAGCCTTGGGTTTGGGCAGAATAGGGAAAAGTCGTGAGCATACACTTACTCCCCAAATTCAAGGAATGCTAGAAAAAGTAAGCCACTTGATTGAAGTGGAAAATTTGTAATACCTTGACATAAAGAGGTTTGCTTTGTGTTTGAAAAAAATAGCGTTTAGCGAAAGCGAGTTAAAACTTAAAAAAACATGAAACTACACGAATTAAAACCTGCAGAAGGTTCAACAAAAAATCGCAAAAGAATAGGTCGTGGTCCGGGTTCAGGAAGGGGAGGCACTTCTACACGCGGACACAAAGGGGCAAAATCGCGTTCAGGCTACAAAACTAAAAGAGGTTTTGAGGGGGGTCAGATGCCTCTGCAAAGACGTATTCCTAAATTTGGCTTCAAAAACCCATTTAAGGTAAGTTACAAGCCCATTAACTTGGATACACTTGCCAGCCTTGCTGAGCAGTTTGGTGTGCAAAGCATAGATGTTGCTTTCTTACAACAACACGGCTACGCAAGCAAAAAAGACTTGATTAAAGTATTGGGTAGAGGCGAATTGAAGACAAAATTAGATATTACAGCACACGCATTTTCTCAAACTGCTAAAGAAGCTATTGAAAAAATGGGCGGCATTGCCACTACTATTTAAGCAGATATGAAAAAGTTTATACAA
>JANWZC010000264.1:0-1124 GCA_025054975.1 Raineya sp. | reverse complement strand
GCTGGTAGTATTTCGGATTGGGGCTCACATTGTTTTGCCCGGTATTGACCCCGAAAAACTTACCAAACAAGCGGGTAACACGGCAAGAGGCTTTTTGGACATCTTTCTTGGAGGTGCTTTCCAAAACGTAGCCATTTTTGCTTTGGGAATTATGCCTTATATTTCTGCTTCTATTGCAGTACAACTGCTTACGGTGGCTCTGCCGAGTTTTCAAAAGATGCAAAAAGAAGGCGAAGCAGGCAGAAAAAAACTTAATCAAATTACTAAATATCTCACTATTGCCTTCACATTGGTGCAATCTTATGCCTACTTGCAAAATCCTGACATCTTTGTCGCACTGAGTCCAAACATTAGTCCTGCGTTTTTTACGGCTTACTCTATGATTATTCTCACAGCAGGCACCATGTTTTGTATGTGGCTTGGTGATAGAATTACTGACAGAGGTATAGGCAATGGGGTTTCTATGCTTATTATGATTGGGATTGTTTCCCGTTTTCCTCAGGCTATTTATTTGGAACTTACGGCACGCTTCGGAAGCAAAGCCGCTCCAGGTAGTCCGTTTTTGTTTGTAATTGAGTTTGTGTTACTCTTTTTCATTGTGCTTCTGGTGGTAATGGTAACGCAAGCAGTTCGTAGGATTACTATACAATATGCCAAGCAAGTTGTGGGTAATAAGGTGTATGGTGGGCAAAGGCAATATCTACCGCTTAAACTGAATACAGCAGGAGTAATGCCTATTATTTTTGCCCAATCACTTATGTTTTTGCCTTCGTTGCTTGCAGGTTTGTTTTCCGATAAAAGTCAGTTTGCCCAGGCGATTGTAACGGTTTTTTCCAACCAATTTAGCTGGCAATATAACCTGATTTTTGCGATAATGATTTTATTATTTACCTATTTCTACACGGCTATCACTATCAACCCCAAGCAAATAGCCGATGATATGAAACGTAATGGTGGATTTATTCCGGGTGTAAAGCCAGGCGAACCTACGGCTCAATATATTGATAGTGTAATTTCAAAAATTACACTACCCGGTTCGTTGTTTTTAGCCTTCATAGCGATTGTGCCTTCCATTGTACGCGTAACAATGGGAACAGACTCCAACTTTGCTATGTTTTTCGGAG
>JANWZC010000263.1 GCA_025054975.1 Raineya sp. | reverse complement strand
AAGGGTTTGGGTAAAGTAATAGCCATATAACGCCCCAAAAGCATCACAGGAATAATCATTACGCTTGCATACAGATAATCCCAGTCAAACTGAATAATGATAATTTCAAAGCCCATTATCAAGAAAAGTACAGCATTGAGCAAGACATCAATCATTTCCCAAAACTTATGCACATAATCGCGAGTAGTTTGCGACATAGCCTCTTTCTTGACAATACTTCCCGTAAAAAGCCCTGCCACTACCATTGCCAAAGGTCCTGAAACGTGTAACTTACGAGCTAATAAATACCCTCCCATAACTACTGCGAGTGTTATCATTACTTCGGTTTGGTAGTGGTCAATGCGGCGTAGGAGTTCATAAGTTATCCAACCCAATAGAAAGCCTAATGCCAAACCTCCCAGAACTTCGCGAATTACGAGCCAAGCTACATCTGTTGCCTCAATTTTTTCAATGCCTACGTGAATGATATTGAGTAAAAGCACAAAAATAACTACTCCAACCCCATCATTGAAAAGCGACTCGCCTACAATGGTAACCTCAATTTTCTTGGGAACATTAGCTCTTGATAAAATCCCAAGCACAGCAATGGGGTCGGTAGGCGAGATTAAAGCCCCAAAAATCAGACAATACATATAGTCTATTCCCAAATCCATCATCTGTGTAAAAATCAGATATGCCAATGAACCTATCAACAAGGTAGAAATCACGACCCCTACGGTGGCAAGCATTAAAATCTGAAAGCGATTTTCTTTGAGCGAAGAGAAATCTGTGTGCGAAGAGCCTGCAAAAAGCAAGAAACTCAACATAAAATCAAATAACACCTTACTGAAATCAATATCATCAACAATATTTTTCACGTAATCATATACCTTTTGCTCAAAATGCCCTACTACAATCACCACAAAAGAAACGAAAATAGAAACAATCATCAATCCAATCGTTTCGGGCAATTTCAGGTAACGAATATTGATAAAAGCAAAAGAAGCCATAAGTACCGTGAGTAGAGTTAGCAGGTTGATTAAGTCCATATAAAAAATAGTTTTGCCTGACATTCGTTCCTTACAAAGTTAAACATTTCAGCAAAAAGACAAGAAAAAAGCCACTTTTTTTGCACCAAAACATATAGTTCTTGCGTTTTAAGTACAAAATTGTACAATGATGCGTCTGTTTTGTTTAGTTATTTGTATTGGAGCTATTTTTTTGCAGGCTTGTAGCAATAGCAAAGGGACAGAAGTTAGCAATAAGCCTAAAAAAGAGCCTCCTGTTTCCATAGAGGCAATGATAGTAAAAACTCGTGAGTTAGTGAGTCCTTTGGAGGTGAGTGGCACACTGCAAGCCCAAGATGTAGTTGAGATTCGTTCAGAAGTAGCAGGAAAATTAGCTTATTTGTTTATTCCCGAAGGAAATTTTGTAGCACAAGGCACTATTTTAGGGCGTTTGTATAATGACGACCTGCAAGCACAACTCAAAAAAGTACAGGTGCAGTTAGAGCTTGCCCGAAAAAATGAAGAGAGATTGAAAAAACTTTTGGAGGTGGGCGGTATCAATCAGCAAGAATATGACCAAGCCCTAACGCAAATCAGAACTTTGGAAGCCGATGCAGATTTCATTCAGGCTCAAATTCGTAAAACAAGTATTATTGCCCCTTTTGCAGGAAAAGTAGGCTTGAAACAAGTAAGTTTAGGCAGTTATGTCAGTCCTAATCAAGTGCTAACCACTCTGCAAAGCCTGCAACTTTTAGTGGATTTCAACGTACCTGAACAATATCTGAACAAAATACAAACTGGAAATAGTGTTGAGGTCTTGATAGAAGGTAGTTCCGTGAAGTATCAGGCTCGTATTCTTGCTACTGAACAGCAGGTCAATACCAGCACCCGAAACCTTAAAGTCCGAGCTAAAATTGAAAATGGTGATAAAAATCTAATGGCAGGTATGTTTGCACGTGTGATGTTGGGAGGAAACGAAAAGCAAAATGCCATTCTTATACCTACTGCGGCGATTATTCCCGAAACAAGAGGTAAAAAAGCGGTAGTTATTCGCAAAGGCAAAGCTGAATTTGTAAGCATTGAAACAGGCTTACGCAAAGAAGGTGAAGTACAGGTTTTGAATGGATTACAAGCAGGGGATACGATTGCTATTACAGGTTTATTGTTTTTGAAACCTAATAGTAATGTGCAAATCAGAAAATTGCGTGAATAGAATTTGTTTCTCATGCGTAGAGACGTAAAATTTTACGTCTCTACGATGTGTGGTGGCAATTACAAAATTTCTTCTAAAATGGTTTGTTTGGTTTCTTGAAAATTTTTTGCCTCTAAGGTTTGAATTTTTTTACCTGTATAAGCAACGAAAATATTTTTTTCCTGCAAATAACCCTTAATTTCGTGTAATTTTTTCAGTGTAATTGTTCCGACAGCATATTTGTAATTTTCGGAATTGTAGAGTTCCGAAATATGCTCAAAGGGAATAAGAGCAAGTTCTTTTTCTTCGTTGTAACGCAAATATATTTCCAAAAGCACCTTTTCAGTGAATTGCAGATGTTTATTCCAGTGGCATTTTTTGTATTCGTAACGATAGTTATACAAAGACGCTGAAATATCTGAAAGTACCGCCGAGCCTGTGGGGTGTCCGCCTGCTCCTTTGCCTATAAAAACTT
>JANWZC010000262.1 GCA_025054975.1 Raineya sp. | reverse complement strand
AGGGGCAAGGTAAATACCTCCTTTTCGGATATGTTCTTTATCTTCGGGTTCGGTGATGATTTTGTTACTTTTGATATTCAAGGCTTCGGCAAAGCCATTACGAACATCTTTGAGTCTATGCAAACACATAATAATCGGAATTTGGAAATTTTCGGGTAGGTGTTGTAAGATTTTGCTAATTACCTGAAAACTTCCTGCCGAGCCTCCTATAACAATTGCTTTGTATTGATTGTGTAGATTGTATTTATTTTTTTCTAAAACAACTGCCATTCTGCTAGTCTCTGATTTTCTTGTAGATTTTCTCTTCGTTATTCACTACAATAAATTTATTAGCCAGCTCGCACCAAATCAAAGATTCTTTTGAGCCAATTACCAAATAGCCATACTTATACAAACTCTCGTGAAATAATTTAAGCACCTGATTTTGCAGAGTTTGATTGAAATAAATCATTACATTTCGGCACAGGATAAGGTCAAACTTACCGAAAGGCACTCCTGTAACTAAATTTTGCTCTTTGAACTCCACATTCCTGACAAGGCTTTTATCCATAACAGCTCTGCCGTTTTCTTCACGATAATATTTTTCCAGAGAATACTTACCTCCAAAAGCTATGTAATTTTTTCTATTCACTTCCATGTTTTTAAGATGATAGCGAGCTTCACGAGCTTTATCTAAAATTACGTGGTCTATATCGGTAGCTATAATACGTACATTATCCAAAATTCCCATCTCTTCAAGCAAAATTGCCATAGAATACACTTCTTCTCCCGAAGAACATCCTGCGTGCCAAATAGAGAATCGCTGATTATTTTGCAGAATATTTGGGATAATTTGCTCACGTAAAGCCACCCAACAGGTAGGGTCGCGAAACATCTCTGTAACATTCACGGTAATTTCCGTCAGAAACTCTTTGAAAAATTTCGCATCAGTGTCTAGGCGGCGAATAAGAGTAGCTACACTATCCATCTTATAAACCTCTAAAACACGAGCCACTCTTCTTTTGAAAGAAGACATAGCATAGTTGGTGAAATCATAATTGTATTTTTGTCTAATCAAATCGGTTATCAAGCGAATTTCGCTGATTTCTATTTCCTGCTCTAACATACCAAATGCTTTTTGCCAAAGTAAAAAATTTTTTCTAATTCCCCAAAGTTAGAAACAAAAAAGCAAATCTTAAAAAGATTTGCTTTTTTCGTATCTTTAAACTTTTACTAAAACTTACCGATAAAAATTGCTCAAATACCTTGCCACAAAATTTTTTAGTGGGCTTTATGTAATATTTGAACACATTTTATAGTAATAACGCATTTGAAGGCAATTTTGTTATACAAGTGCTGCATAATAATGATATACCTCTTCTAAAATTTGCATAACTTCTGCTTCTGTACTGGCTTCTACTAGTTTCATTCGGAACTGCTTAAAATTTTCAAAGCCCTTAAAGTAGTTTGCGTAATGCCTACGCATTTCCAAGATACCCAGACGTTCTCCTTTCCACTTCACCGAGAAACGGAGATGTTTTTGGCAAATATCTATGCGTTCTTCTAGGGTAGGAGGAGGTAACAACTCTCCTGTTTGATAATAATGCTTGATTTCCCTAAAAATCCAAGGATAGCCAATAGCGGCTCTGCCAATCATAATACCATCAACGCCGTAACGATTTTTGTATTCAAGAGCTTTTTGAGGGCTATCAATATCCCCATTTCCAAAAATGGGTATATGTATGCGAGGATTTGATTTTACTTTACCGATGAGTGTCCAATCTGCCTCACCTTTATACATTTGTACGCGTGTTCTGCCGTGTATAGTAAGAGCCTGAATACCAACATCTTGTAATCTTTCTGCAACTTCTTCAATATTTTTAGTATTTTCGTCCCAGCCCAGACGAGTTTTAACGGTCACAGGCAAATGGGTAGCTTTTACAACTGCCTCTGTCATCTTGACCATTTTGGGAATATCCTGTAAAAGAGCCGCACCTGCCCCTTTGCAGGCTACTTGCTTCACAGGGCAACCATAGTTAATATCAATCAAATCAGGATTAACCTGTGTAGCAATTTCTGCTGAAATTCGCATAGTCTCAATATCTGAGCCAAATAGCTGAATACCGATAGGACGTTCGTATTCAAAAATATCTAATTTTTGTTTGCTTTTTGCTGCATCACGAATAAGTCCTTCGGAAGAAATGAATTCGGTGTACATCAAATCTGCTCCTCCCACCTTGCATACTGCCCGAAAAGGGGGGTCTGAAACATCTTCCATAGGAGCTAAAAGCAACGGAAAATCACCTAATTCAATTTTGCCAATCTTCACCATAATGTTATTATTTCACACAAATTTACAAGAAAAAAGGCAAATTTGAAAATCAACCTAAAAAGGTTTCCTACAAGCCTTTCTTTAAGATTTTTTCAAGTAAAAAACCATCTACGGATACAAAAATTTCCACTAACTTTGAGAAATTTAGATGTAATTGAGCTATGTCATTAAATATTCAAAGAGTACAATCCCAGTTTAATCATTTTTTCAATTACTCTATTTTTTTTCGTAAATAATTGTTTATCAAAAACTTACTAATAACTTACGTTACTTTAAGAAGTACTTACATACAAACAACGAAATCTATTTGGTAGGTATCAATTTCAGCAGTACCAAGAAAGA
>JANWZC010000261.1 GCA_025054975.1 Raineya sp. | reverse complement strand
TTGGGAGAGTTTTCCCCAAAATGCTATGACATTCACAGAAAAACGAGCAGGAGGAATATTTATGTTCTCTGAAAGTTGAAAAATCTGCCAAGAAGGATAATTCTCTAAAAATAAATTATGAATTTTTTCAGCAAAGATTGGATTCCCCCACGCCATTGGGCAAATTGCTTGTAAAGTAATAGGTACATTCGTATTGATTACTCCATACAACTTTAAGAAATAACTGCAAACAGCATTATTGATAATTACAGGAGCCCAGAATGTATATTGTTCTTGCTCGTCAAGAGCTTGTTTGTACATTGAATAAGCAAAATTAGGAGGTAAAAATACTACATCATCATCAATTCTTATGTAAAAAGTATTTTCATCTCGGGTGTGTTTGAAAAACCTATTTATAGAGGCATTTGTACCATCGGTATTATTTTCAGAAATTACCTTGATTTTACTGGGATAATTTTTAGCTAAATCGTGAATATAAATTCTATCCTTTTCATTGCGACAATTATCCCATAAATGCCATTCATCAATATGAGTATCTTTTAAGATGTAGTTTGAAAGTATTTGTAAATATTTTTTCCTGCCCGCAGGAGTTACTACTACAATTCGGTGTTGTTTATCCATAATTTTTGAAATTTTTCTTTTGAAAAAAATATTGAATTAAGTCATATTCAGGATATTTTTTCCGAATAATTTGTATAAAAAGTATTAGAACTAAAACTTCTAAGAATACACTCACCGCAGCTACGCCTAATTCGTGAAAAAATATAGAAGCTGGAATGTTTAACAACAAACTTACTATGGAAGTAACAACAATAGCTTTACTATAATCTTTGTCTTTTTGATGTATCAGTAGCATTCCTCCTGTGGGAAGATGTAAAATTGTAATAAATGGTACAAAAATAATTAACTTTAAGCATTGATTGATAGAAGTATTAAAATCTTTTTTGATAATCCACAAAATCCACTCTGTATTGAAAAAAGCTATAATTGTAATCAATAGGAAAGTAACAGCAAATATTAGGTATATTCCTGAAAAAAATTTGAATAACTTTTGCATTTGTTGGGCTATGCTGTACAGATAAGGTTGAACAGCTTGGTTGAAGGTGATGATTATTACCCTGAACATATACACAATTTTTTCCGCTATGCTATAATAGCCAACTATTAAATCATTTGTGAAGATGCCCAAAATAATCAAATGAAGATTGATGTAAAAGCTCACCGTAAAATAAGAAAGAAAAATATGTACTCCTTTTTGAAGTTCCTTGTAAATATTTTGCCAAGTAGTTAGTTGTATTTTTATACCCAAACTACGTTTGATGTGGATAAGACTTATAACTCCTGCTAAAAATCCTCCTAATCCATAAAAAAATAAAACTTGTTGATAATCTGAATTTTGTTTTACAAAGACAATAATTCCTATGAAAGTGATTATTTTGTTAATTAAATTTGTATAAGTTAGAAATTGCATTTTTTCAATGCCCTGATAAAACCATACGGGCAAGAGAGCTTGTCCTAAAACTATTGAAAATCCTGTAATATACAAGAAACTTTCTTGTCTGATTTTGGGAAAAAATAACAAGAGCAAAAGTAGCAAAAGAAACGTTAAAAATGCTAAGAAAAGTTTAGTAAAAAGTACATTATTAAAAATTTCTGTAAGTTTTGTTTTATCATCTCGGCAGGCAACTACATTACGAGTAGCTGAAAGATTGAAACCATAATCTACAATAATAGCAAAATACCCTAAAATAGCTTGTGCGAAGGAAATTTTTCCGAAATTTTCTTCACCCAATACCCTTATTAAATAAGGGATAAGCAAAAGCGGAAGAAGGTAATTAGTTATTTGCAGTAAGCCGAGATGAAAGAAATTTTTGAAGATACTTTTGTGTTCCAAGACTAATTTATTTTTTGAAACGCAAAAGTATGTTTTTTTTGTTTATTGCCAAAATTACTTTTTGAACAATAATGGATGCCTCATATTTTGATGTTTTTGGAGTTCGGCTTCTACTTGTCCTACGAACATATCGGCTTGTATGCGGATAGGTATGCGGTTTTTATCGGCAGAAATAAATACCTTGATAGGTCGCTTTCCTCTGAAAAGTTGGTTATCGGGCATAATAGGCGAAAGCACATAACATTCCATTTTACCCAACAGACATTTTGCTTCTTGTTTGCCTAAAAATTCTACTTTCAGGTCGTACACGTCTGTTTCTAATGTACCTGGAATACTCAAAATATCGTTGGGTTTATATTTTTCAAAAGGCAAAGTGCGTAGATAATAAAATCCGCTTACCAAATCTTGCACATATTCAGGGATACCGAATTTTCGTTGTCCTTTTTCATCTTTGATTTCAGCAGTTTTTTGCAAAGTATTGAACCATACGGTTTCCTCCTTGTGATAATCTCCTTCATTGATGTTTCTATAAAATTTATGTGGGTGAATAGAAGCAGTATCAATGTAGGAACGCCAAAAATCGCGTATTTTGGTAACTCCTTCCAAAGTACCTATGCTTCTGCCATAAACATCAACTTTATAGCAAGGTCGGTTATTGACTAAATACAATTTATTGTCCATATCAATCGTACCAATGCCTGCATTGAAAGGTCCCAAATGCACCAAATATTCCAAATGCTCACCTCGCTGAAAATAGTCTTGCCGTATGATGCGATAATTTTCAGGCTCATTCATAGCAAAAAACAAAG
>JANWZC010000260.1 GCA_025054975.1 Raineya sp. | reverse complement strand
CTTTCGAGAATTTTAGATAATGTTTTGCGAGTTATACTAAATGGAAATTGGTTTTGAGGATAATAGTATCAAAACCACTCTTTTGGTGCTTCGACTTCGCTCAACGACTAAAAGAGTGGTGTAAAACCAAATCTCTTTGAGCATAAATTACAACAATGTATTTAGGGTGTATAAACCCTGATTTTATTCAAAGATAGCGAAAAGGCATTTTTAAGATATCTCCACTTCCCAATTTTCAGCGACAGCTTTGCCTACCAAGCGAGCTATCTCGGGAACCGAAGAATACAACTGCTCAAAAGAGTCAATGACAAAATACTTGGATTGATAGCGGTCTTTGATATAAGGAGTATCCAAAATTTCTGCTACATTAAACGGCACACGCTGAGGAATATCACTAAACAAAGAATAGTCTGACTCACCACTTGACGAAAGAATACCTGCTCCATAAATTCGCAAACCTTGGGGTTCGTTGATGAGTCCGAACTCTACAGTGTACCAATACAAACGAGCAATGAGTTCAATGGCTATTTCGCTATCAATGTATTGCAAAGCAATTTTACTTAAATCAACTAAAAAGTTGCACAAATCTTGATTGGTGAGCAAAGGAACATGTCCGAAAACATCGTGAAACATGTCAGGCTCTTGCAGATACTCCAATTGACTTTTCTTGCGAAGCCAAGTAGTAGCACAGAAATTGCCGTCTTTCATCAATTCAAAAAATTCTTTATTAGGCAAGAGTCCAGGCACCACATAAATCCGCCAACCTGTATATTTTTTAAGCCTTTCATTGACTTCATCAAAGTTGGGAATACGGTCGGCTACAAAACCTACACGCTCAATGCCATCAAGAAACTCTTGAGTTGCCTTTCCAGGCAAGTTTTTCATTTGCCGTTCAAAGAGAATTTTCCAAACTTCAAAATCCTCTTCAGTGTATTTTTCATATTCCTGACGCATTTGGGGAACCATACTTGTAAAAATTTTGGTACAACGTTGTTTCTGATTAGCAAATATAATATTTTCACGGAAAAATACAAAATTTTCTCCTAAAAAACTAACTGATTTTAGTCATAACGCACTATGATTTATCTTATTGCAGATAGCGGTTCATCAAAAACAGATTGGGCAATTGTAAGCCATCAAGGACTTCAAGAACAATTTCAAACCATAGGAATCAATCCTTATTTTTGGACTTATGAACAAATTCAAGAGGAAATTTGGGCAAATGTAGCTCCTCACGTGAGTGAATTAGAAGTTGAGCAGATTTTTTTCTATGGTGCGGGTTGCTCTAATGCAGAAAAAAAACAAGTAGTAGCCTCTGCCTTGCACAAAGTTTTTCCCAATGCTCACATTGTAGTTGAACACGACTTACTGGCGGCAGCAAGAGCTTTGTGTGGCAAAACCGCAGGTATCGCTTGCATTTTGGGAACAGGTTCTAATGCTTGTGTTTTTGATGGCTCACAAATTACGGCTCAACCTATCAATTTGGGTTTTTGGCTCGGAGATGAAGGTAGTGGCGGATACATCGGTAAAAAATTACTCAAAGCCTTCTTGCATCAAGAACTACCCGAGGAGTTGTACCAAAAACTTAAAGAAAATTACTTAATTGATATCGCAGACGTTTTAGAAAATGCTTATCAAAAACCTTTTCCTAATCGTTATTTTGCTTCCTTTGCTCCTTTTGCTTTGCAAAACGCCGAACACCCCTTCATACAAAGCCTATTATACAAGGGTTTTGAAGATTTTTTAAGTAAATACGTTGCCAAATTGCCTAATGTAGAAACACTACCTATTCATTTTGTTGGTTCTATTGCGGTGGTGTTTGAAGGTCTATTGCGAGAATGTTTGCAAAAACGCAAATGGCAATTGGGCAAAATTCTCAAAATCCCTATGGAAGGCTTGATAAAATACCATACTTCCAATGGCTACCATTCGCCGTAGTATTCAACAAAATTGTTTGGTGTTTCAAACAAACGAATACAATGCAATCGGGCATTTTTATCGTAGGCAATATCAGCAATTTTGGGAGCAAGGATTTCCCAAATCGCCATAACCAAATTTTCACAACTTGGAATTTTGCCCTGCATAAAATCTACTTCTAAGTTGATGTTTTTGTGGTCTAATTTTTCAATCACTTCACTGCGAATAAGATGAGAAAGTTTTTTCAGGTCAATTACGCAACCTGTATCTTCGTCAGGTGTGCCTTTGACAATAACTACTAGCTCAAAATTATGTCCGTGATAGTGTTCATTAGCACAAATCCCAAAAACCTCTTGATTTTTTTCTTTACTCCAAGCAGGATTGAAAAGCCTATGAGCGGCATTAAAATGTTCTTTTCTGCAAACAAGTACCATTTTTTTGCAAGTTTTCGGTGAAAAAACCTTTGCGTACAGGTTAGTGCTTGCAAACTGAAACGCAAAAGCTATGCAAAATTACATCTTTTTTAGGAAAGTTACACTTAAAAAATGCAGTTTTTATGGAGTTGGTCAAAAATTATCAAGTTTGTGAGCTTATATAGGCTTTTATAGGCTTTCAATAAATTTATAAAACTTGGTAATCAATGCTTCATAATGGGTAGAGGTTTAGAATGTATGATAGCAGTAATTTCTATGGTAAAACATAATTTTAACGTGAATTATGCAGCTCAATCTTAGATAAGTACAATACGGATTTAACCATTTTTACAATTACTCCAAACATTTTTCATGAATAACTGCGTACCATTTAACTAGCAACCCA
>JANWZC010000025.1 GCA_025054975.1 Raineya sp. | reverse complement strand
TATGGAGAGACCATGGCAACATCGCCGCAACACTTATACCTACTAATGCCATTCGCAGTAGTGCAGCAATTACTTCATTTAGTCCTTTTACATTGGCAAGTATCAACGGCTTCAACCCGCTTCCTTTGGAGTTACTTGTTTTCAAAGGTAAAATCAATGCACTTGGCGAGGCAGAACTTTCTTGGCAAACCGCCTCTGAACTCAACATAATAGGCTTTGAAGTAGAAAAATCCATTGATGGTAAAGTATTCAATAAAATCGGTTTTGTGAGTGCTAAAAATACCAACCTCAATAGTTACAACTTTATAGATAAAGATTTTGCAGGTTTGAGCTACTATCGCCTGCGTGTTTTGGAGCAAAATAAAACTTTCCGTTACTCGCAAGTTATCAGTTTGGATAAAACCAAAGCCGTTCAACTTATAGTTTATCCCAACCCCGCCACTGAAAAAGATTTCGTGAAAGTAGCTATCGGTGCAAGAGAGGAAATAAATAAAGTACAGGTACAAGTATTTAGTCAGGTGGGTAAAATGATTACCGAATTTACAGGCAACTTGGAAACTTCTGAAAATCATCTTTCCGAAGTTTTGCAAGCATTACCCAAAGGTTTGTATATCTTACGTTTGCAAACCGAAAATAGTGAAATGATAAGTACCAAATTTGTTAAACAATAATTGAAACATAACTTCAAAAGCCTTTCCTTTTAAGGAAAGGCTTTTTTGTTTTATTCAAATTTTTCCTTTCGGGTAGATTTTAATCTACGCTCAAAATTTCACATTCAGTACGACGGTTGAGTTGCCTGCCTTCATCGGTGTCATTGGGAGCAATAGGACGTAACTCTCCATAACCTTTCGCCACTAAGCGTTTGGAGTCAATACCACGTTCTACCAAATAACGCACCACCGACTGAGCTCTTCTTTCTGAAAGTCCTTGATTTTTAGCCTCCGTACCAATAGCATCGGTATGCCCTGAAATTTCAATCTTTACTTTGGGATATTTCTGCAAAAAGGCTACTAATTTTTCTAATTCTACAATAGATTCTTGTCGTAAGAAATCCTTATCAAAATCATAAAACACTTTTAACTTGATTTTCGCACCTTTTTCAATTTTTACAAGGTCAATATCTACAATGATTTCTTGGTTTTTGTCTTTGGGTTGAGGAGGTACGCTAAATTCCTCCGAATGAAACATGTAGCCTTCTTTATCTACGCTTATCAAGAAACGTTTATCCGCAGGAATCAAGGTTTCATATTTTCCTGTTCCTTCCTCTGAATTTAGTTCTTCTTCTAAATGATTATCTCTTAAATCATAGAGCGTAATAGAGGCTGAAAGTCTTTCTTTGGTTTTAGCATCGCGAATAGTACCTTTCAGAATAGTAATAAAACGTTTCTCTTCTTGACTCACTGGCTGAGGTGTTGGTACATTGATTGCGATAGGTTTTTCAGGAATAGAAGTATTTTTATCTACCTTCACGTATTCTAATTTTCTTTCAGGTAAATAAGTTACATACAGGTCTTTATCACCCAAGCCGCCTGCTCTGCCCGAAGAGAAATAACCTCGTTTATTATCCGCTGAAACCACAAAATAAATATCATCATCAGCGGTGTTAATGGGAAAACCCATGTTGATTGGAGTTGTCCATTGTCCGTTTTGCAGTTCGCTCACGAAAATATCATATCCACCCATAGAAGTATGCCCCTGCGAACTGAAATACAAAGTAGTTTCATTGTGAATGAAAGGGGCATCTTCATCGTAAGGAGTATTGATAGTAGGTCCTAAATTGACAGGTTCGCCCCATTCACCTTTTTCATTTTTGGTACATTTGTAGATGTCTAAACCACCAAAACCACCAGGTCTATCGCTTGAAAAATATACAGTATTGCCGTCATGTGTAATGGATATGGAAGGCTCACGATATTTGGTGTTGATTTTACTACCCATAGATTTAGGTTCTGTCCAGGAGCCGTCAGGTTTTTTTTCCGAAATGTAAATATCTCCCATTTTCTCTCTGCCTGAACCAGTTTTATAGACAAAAAGTTTAGAACCATCGGGTGAGAGAGCTATACAAGCGTCATGCGAATTGCCATTGATAGGACGTGGTAAGTTTTTAGGTTCAGTCCATTTGCCATTGATACGTTCAGAAATGTAAATATCCTCAAAGTATTCTTGGTCGTGGTCTTTACCACCTCCTGTAGTGTTAGGTCTGCGAGCCGTAAAAAGCAAAACCTTTTCATCTTCCGAAATTACAGGCACATATTCAGGATAAGGAGAATTCAGAACATCTCCCAAGTTTTCTATGATTACTCGGGAAGGGTTTTTAGTGTATTCTCTGCCGTATTTGCACTCTTGCAAGTGTTTAGGAATATCTTTGGCAAATTCGCTTTCGTTCATTGCTATTTGATAAAACTTTTCGGCTTTATCCCAATTATGCAAGAAATGATAAGTTTGAGCAAGGTAGTACGTAAGATTTCTGTGATGTTTGGGGGCATATTCATAAACAAATTCTAAATGAGGAAGAGCTTTTCCTTTGTGGGCGGTTTGCAAGTAACAAATACCTAATTTGTAGCTGGCATCAATGATTCTATCTAATTTGGGTTCTTCTTTGATGTAGGCTTCGTAAAATGGAATAGCCAAGCTATATTCTTGATAGCTGAAATGGTATTCGGCTTGCTTCAAGGACTTTTTTTGAGCTGTTGCATTCAAAGAAAATAAAAAAAGCCACAAAAAGTATAGTTTTTTCATAAAACAAGTGCATTTGTGGCAATAAAGATAAGAGTTTTATTCGTAATAAACAATAATTAAGAGTTACTTTGTAAATACGGATTAGGTGGCAAAACATAGAAGCGATACTGAGCCTCTTTGAGTTTTTTAATAGTTGCTTGGTCGGGCATTTGTTTGAAAATAATAGCAGAAAGAATTTGATAAGGGAGAATTCCCAAACGAGCCAGCAGTGTATCTCTGAAAATTTTGAAATTCATCTTTTGAAAAACCTTTGATTTTTTTGTAGCGGGGACATTACTTATGTCTTTTTGGTAATAGTTATTCTGAATGCCTTTGAAAGCAATAGCAGGCAAAAAAAGTCCCATAGCAATTTTTTCGCACTCTCTTTCTGAAAGTTTGAATACATAATTACCAACAGGCTCAAAAGAATAACGATTTTTCCATATTTTTTCCAAAAGATTCGTTTGGATGTTATCCAAAATATTTCGCAATGCCAACAGCAAAGGCATTCGTGAAATAGGGTCTTGGGGTTCAATTAGAATGATACCTTTTTTGGCAACTCGCAACATCTCATAAACCGCAACAAAAGGTTTGGGAAAATGATGAAATGCTTCTTTACAGAATACAAAGTCAAAAGTATTATCTGCAAAACTTAATTTTTCAGCATTTTCGGCAGAGTAGTTTTCAATGAGTCCTGCATTTTGACTCAATTCTAAAAATGTAGTAGATATATCCGAAGCAGTAACTTTACAACCTTGTTCTTTTAAGAAATGGGCATCAAATCCATAGCCATCGCCAACCGTAAGCCAAGAGTCTTGGGGCTTGATAATCGGTAAAGCTAAATTAAAAAGTCGCAAATGTAGGAAATAATTGATTGTAGGAATTTTTTTCTGCTCCTGCCAACTTGTAATTAGTGCTATTCTTTCGTCTTGGCTGGGGTAATTTCTTTCCAACCAATTTTGGTGTGATTGGTAACTAATTTCATCTAACATAAACTTACAGATAATTCACGTTGCAAAATTGCAAACATTTTCCTTAAAAAGACGTTTTGAATTACAAAAAATTCTTATTTTTCAATCCCAAATAACTACAACGCTTATGAAATCACTCTATTTCAAAGAAGAACATAATCTTTTTCGCGATAGCGTAAGGAAGTTTTTACAGAAAGAAGTTATCCCTTACATCAATACTTGGGAAGAAGAAAGACGCATTCCCAAAGAGATTTTCAAAAAAATGGGAGAACAAGGATACTTGGGCTTGAACTTTCCCACTGAATATGGAGGAGTAGGTGCTGATTTTTGGTATTCAGTGGTATTTTTAGAAGAAATTTCCAAAGTAGGTGCAGGTGGTTTTCCTACGGCAGTGAGTGTTCATCAATATATGGCTATCAATCATATTTTCAGGGCGGGGAGCGATTTCTTGAAAGAAAAATATCTCGTACCTGCCATTGCAGGTGAAAAAGTTGCCGCTTTGGGTATTAGTGAGCCAGGGGCAGGTTCTGATGTGGCATCTATACGCACCAAAGCCGTAAAAGACGGAGATTATTACATCATCAATGGAGCTAAAACTTTCATCACTAATGGCACATATGGCGATTTTATTACGCTTGCAGTTTCTACCAATCCCGAAAATAAAGCAGGAGGTATTAGCCTGATTGTAGTGGATTTAGATAGTGAAGGCATTACACGTACTAAACTCAAAAAAATGGGTTGGCATAGCTCCGATACCGCTGAAATTAGCTTTGATAATGTACGTGTTCCCAAAGAAAATTTGGTGGGAGTTGAAAATTTTGGTTTTTACTACATTATGGAAAGTTTTCAGTTGGAGCGTTTGGTGGCAGGAATAATGGCAGTAGCAAGCTCTAAGTGGATTTTAGAAGAAACAATAAAATACATGCACGAAAGAGAGGCTTTCGGCAAAAAGATAGCCAAATATCAGACACTTCGCCACACCATAGCAGATTTAGCCACCGAACTATATGCCGCCGAACAAATGGTTTATCATACTTGTTGGTTGCAGAGTCAGGGGGAAATGGCAGTGAAAGAATGTTCTATGGTAAAACTCTACTGCTCCGAACTTGCTAATAAAGTTGTAGATAGGTGTTTGCAAATCTTTGGTGGCTATGGATATATGGAAGACTACATGATATGCAGAGCTTATCGTGATGCTCGTGTAGGTACTATTGCAGGAGGAACATCTGAAATTATGCGTGAAATCATTGCTAAAATGACTATTGATGATGTAGAATATAAGCCTGTGTATTCTTAAAGAAAACTTACTTGAAAATCTTATGTCCTTTCTTACTTTTTTGTGAGAGAGGACTTTTTTGTTGGATGAGAAATTGAACTTTTTAGCTTCAAAATTCATTCTACAAAAGTAATAAACCAAAACAACAATGCAAGTCAAAGAAAGAGTAAAAGTTCTTATTATTGGTTCAGGACCAGCAGGTTATACAGCGGCGATTTATGCGGCTCGGGCAGGATTGAACCCTGTGCTTTACACGGGCAGTCAGCCAGGCGGTCAGCTAACGATTACTAGCGAAGTAGAAAATTATCCAGGCTATCCTGATGGCGTAATGGGTCCGCAAATGATGATGGATTTTCAGCGTCAGGCGGAGCGTTTTGGCACACAAGTACGTAACGGTCTGATAACCAAAGTAGATTTTCAAGCAGGAGACATCCATAAAGCCGTAGTTGATGATAGTTACATTATTGAAGCAGAAGCCGTTATTATTGCCACAGGGGCATCAGCCAAATGGCTTGGCTTGGAAGCTGAACAACGCCTCAATGGAAAAGGAGTTTCGGCTTGTGCTGTTTGTGATGGTTTCTTTTTCCGAGGAAAAGAGGTTGCCGTTGTAGGGGGTGGAGATACTGCTTGTGAAGAAGCAAGCTATCTTTCCAAACTTTGCAAGAAAGTGTATATGATTGTGCGAAGAGATGAAATGCGTGCCTCCAAAATTATGCAACAACGCGTAAAATCTGCTCCCAACATTGAAATTCTTTGGAACTCAGTTACCGAAGACATTTTGGGCAATGAGCAAGTAGAAGGAGTGCGTATCAGAAACACAAAAACAGGCGAATTAAAAGATATTGCTGTACAAGGTTTTTTTGTAGCAATTGGTCATAAGCCCAATACCGATATTTTCAAAGGTATTTTGGAGATGGACGAAAATGGCTACTTGATTACCGAAAAAGGTTCTACACGCACTAATATAGCGGGCGTATTTGCTTGTGGCGATGCCCAAGACCATGTGTATAGACAAGCCGTTACGGCGGCGGGAACAGGTTGTATGGCGGCTTTGGACGCAGAACGCTACCTTGCTCAAAAAGAAGCAGAAAAAGCTCAGGCTACTGCTTAAAGTCCATGAAAATTTGTTTTTGTTAGAAGCAACTCTTTACAATACTTCAAAAAGTCTTGAATAATCAAGACTTTTTTGGTAAATTTTTCATTGCATTGGATAAGGTGAAAAATGGTTCTCCAAGAAATAGAGTTACTACACACTCTTCTGTCCGTTGAGCGATTTCAGTTAGGCTCGGTAATAAATCTACATATCCGAAGAATGACATACCAATTTTTTTGAACATATTAGGTAACTCCATGCTGCGAAATCTAACTTTTTCTTAATTTTGCGAGCAGGTTGATGATTACTACTCTTGCAACCCTCTACAAAACTAACAAGAAGAGGAATTAGGAGGGTGAAATCAAAAAATTTTCAAATTTATGTCAGAGATAAAAATTCTTATTACAGGCGGGGCAGGTTTTATAGGTTCTCACGTAGTACGTTGGTTTGTGAAAAAATATCCAAACTACCACATTTTTAACCTTGATGCTCTTACATATGCAGGCAATCTGATGAATTTGCAAGATATTGAAAACGAACCTAATTATACTTTCATCAAAGGCGATATTTGTGATGTTGATTTTTTAGAAAAACTTTTTGCTTTGCATGATTTTAAGGGAGTAATCCATCTAGCAGCAGAATCTCACGTAGATAGGTCTATTCTCAATCCGATTCAGTTCGTAATGACAAACGTGGTTGGCACGGTTAATTTGCTCAATGTTGCCAAGAACGCTTGGAAAGATAATTTAGAAGAGCATTTGTTTTATCATGTTTCTACTGATGAAGTCTACGGTTCTTTGCACAATCCGAATGAATACTTTACTGAAAAAACCCCTTATGCTCCTAACTCTCCTTATTCGGCTTCTAAGGCTAGTTCCGACCACTTTGTAAGGGCTTATCACAATACTTACAAAATTCCTGTGGTAATTTCTAACTGCTCCAACAATTACGGACCTAATCAATTCCCTGAAAAACTTATTCCTTTGTGTATCAATAATATTCGCAACCGAAAACCTTTACCTATCTATGGAAAAGGCGAAAATGTCCGTGATTGGCTTTATGTAGTTGACCATGCCCAAGCTATTGATTTGGTATTTCATAAAGGCAAGATAGGTGAAACTTATAACATTGGTGGTTTCAATGAATGGAAAAATATTGATGTTGTACGTTTGCTTTGTAAAATTATGGACAAGAAACTCGGCAGAGCCGAAGGAGAAAGTGAAGAACTGATTACCTTCGTTACCGACCGAGCAGGTCATGACTTACGCTATGCCATTGATGCCTCTAAAATTATGAACGAACTAGGCTGGAAACCTACCTTACAATTTGAAGAAGGTTTAGAAAAAACCGTAGACTGGTACTTGGCAAATGATGAATGGCTTAAACAAGTAACTTCGGGGGCTTATCAGAAATATTACACCGAACAATATGCTCACAGGTAAAATTTCAACCTTTACTTGAATAATAACATAGTTCTTAAACAAAAAGGAGAGTGAGGGAAATCGGTTAATGAATAATAAAAACCTTATTTTGCTCGTTGAAAAATACATATTTGCCAATATCGCAAGAAAAAGATGAAGGAACGTGAAGCAGGTATTGTACGCCTGAAACCTACCTTATGGAATAGTCGTTATTATTATTTGAGGCAACTTGCAAAAGAAATCACTAAAATTATTGATAGGAATATCAAGCCTTTGGGCAAGGTAGCTCAAATAGCTGATTTTGGTTGTGGAAATTCGCCTTACAAAGAACTATTTTTGCCTTTTTGCGAAAAGTATATAGGCATAGACTTACCTGAAAATCCCCGTGCTGATATTCATATTTCACCAGAAGGCAAAATCAATTTACCTGATAATTCTGTGCAAGTTGTGCTTTCTACACAAGTTTTAGAACATGTTCCTAATCCTGTTTTGTACTTGCAAGAAGCCTATCGGATTTTAGAGAAAAATGGTTGGTTGCTACTCACTACGCATGGGTATTGGATGTTTCACCCCGACCCTACGGATTTTTGGCGTTGGACATCTATGGGACTACGTAAAATCATTCAGCAAGCAGGCTTTGAAATTGTTGATTTCAAAGGAATTGTGGGCAGAAGTGCAATCGGTATGCAACTTGTTCAAGACGGATTGCAGTTTAAGTTACCTAAATTTTTACGACCATTCTTAACAATTCCTATGCAACTTTTGATTTTTTTTATTAGACCAAACCCACTCTCAAAATGCACGAAATCAAGATGCAGGAAATTTTGTAGTGTTAGCAAGGAAAATCTAATGTTAAACAAAAAATAAGCCTGTAGTAAAATTTGTTCAAAATCAACTCTTTTTTGGCACTTAGCTTTTGTACCTTCAACATATTTCAACTTCATTCAACGACTCCCTGATGCTTTTTTATCGCAAATCATTTTTCATTGTGAAATTGTCTAATACTTCACCAAAATGGTTTTACAAATTAGACGAGCTTCGCATACAACTAATTTCGTTTTACTATTGTAGCCGAAGCCTGTGCCGTAGGAAATATGACTAAATCGGCGATTTGTACGTGTGTAGGTGCAGAAACTACAAACCAAATGGTTTGAGCAATATCTTGTGCTGTAAGTGGCTGATAACCTTCATAAACCTTTTTAGCTCGCTCCCTATCTCCCTTGAAACGTACCAAAGAAAATTCTGTTTCTACAAGTCCAGGTGCAATTTGCGTAACTTTTATACCAAAGGGATTCAAATCCATACGCATACCTTTTGTAAGGCTATCTACGGCGGCTTTGGAAGCACAATATACATTCCCATTCGGATAAGTTTCTTTACCTGCAATAGAACCAATGTTGATGATGTGTCCTGTTTTTCTTTCCACCATTTGTGGAATGATGCATTGAGAAACGTATAACAAACCTTTCACGTTGATATCAATCATAGCTTCCCAGTCGCTCAGTTTGCCTGTATGAATAGGTTCTAATCCGTGAGCATTACCCGCATTATTGACCAAAACATCAATATCTTTCCATTCTTGTGGCAAAGTCGTAAGGCTTTCTGTTACTTCGTGGTACTTGCTTACGTCAAAACAAAGAGTATGTACTGAGGTAAGTTGGGAAAGCTCTGCTTGCAGACGTTCTAAACGCTCTTTTCTCCTGCCACAAATAATGATTTTCAAACCTTTTTGAGCGAAAAGCCGAGCTGTAGCTTCTCCAATGCCCGAAGTTGCTCCTGTGATGAGTGCGATTTTATTTTCCATAGCTTCCAAGATTTTAATTTTTCGCAAGTAAGCAAATCTTTCAATAGTAAGCAAAATTTTAATTCTTATAGCAAAATTTGACTTTACATTTGAAAAATTGTACTTTTGCGAAATAGTCGGACGTACTTGGGTGATAAAATTTGATATATTGTTGTATGGATTTCATTATTCGTTGGGCTTTACCACTTATCAAGCAATATTTGCGTCTTCCTATTCGCCGTATTGAACATTTTATGAAAAATCCTGCCGAAGTGCAAGAAAGGCAGTTTTTTTATCTTATCAATAAAGCCAAAAATACTGAATGGGGAAAAAAATATGATTATGCTTCCATTCGTAGCATTGACCAATTTACCCAAAAAGTACCTGTTTCCTCTTATGAAGAGATTGCTCCCTACATTATGCGAATGATGAAAGGCGAACAGAATATACTTTGGAGTACGCCTATTTATTGGTTTGCCAAATCCTCAGGGACAACAAATGCCAGAAGTAAATTTATTCCTGTCTCACACGAGTCGCTTGTAAAATGTCATTTTCAAGGTGGTAAAGACCTGATGGCTTTATATTTAGAAAATTGCCCTCAAACAAAATTCTTACTTGGCAAAGGATTGGGTATTGGTGGTACTTTTCAAGAAAGCACTGAAACGAGAGGCATTTTTTATGGGGATGTTTCGGCAGTAGTTACTCAAAACTTGCCTGCCTGGGCTCAAAAATTGAGGGCTCCTAGTTTAGAAGTAGCTATGCTTGCCAAATGGGAAGATAAAATCGAACGCATGGCACAAGAAACTATTCCACAAAATATTACAAGTCTGTTAGGGGTACCTACTTGGATGGTAGTACTTTTGCAAAGAATTTTAGAAATCACAGGCAAAAAAACAATTCACGAGGTATGGGAAAATTTAGAAGTGTTTTTTCACGGAGCAGTGGCTTTTCAACCTTATAGAACACTTTTCCAGCAAATTGCCCCACAACTTCAATATATGGAAGTCTATAATGCTTCCGAAGGCTTTTTCGGCTTGCAAGACGATTTAAGTCGTGATGATATGCTTTTGTTGTTGGATTATGGCATTTTTTACGAATTTGTACCCATTGAAGAATGGGATAAACCTTTCCCCAAAACCCTTACTATTTCCGAAGTAGAATTAGATACCAATTATGCAATGGTAATTTCTACAAATGGAGGTTTATGGCGGTATCGTATTGGGGATACGGTCAAATTTACATCTACTAATCCTTATCGCATCAAGATTACAGGTAGAACCAAACATTTTATCAATGCTTTCGGTGAAGAGTTAATGGTAGAAAATGCTGATGTAGCTATTGCCAAAGCCTGCGAATACACACACGCTACGATTGTAGATTTTACGGCTTGTCCTATTTATATTGGCGATGGCACCAAAGGCGGACACGAATGGCTTATTGAATTTGAGCAACCCCCTACCGACTTAGAGTTTTTCATAGAAATTTTAGATAAAACCTTACGCGAAGTGAATTCCGATTATGATGCCAAACGCTATCAGGACATAGCTCTCCAAAAACCTATTGTGCATAGTTTGCCTCCAGGAACTTTTTATGAATGGCTTAAACGCAAAGGCAAACTTGGCGGACAATACAAAGTACCACGTCTTTCTAATACCAGAGAAATCGTAGAAGACATCTTGAAATTAGTCGCAACCGCCTGAAAGATTATCTTTATTTGAACATTGTAGCCAAAAAGTCTATGATTTCTTTTTCCTCTTTACTAACTTTTTTTGTATTGGATTCGGTAGTTTTTTAATCTTAACTTCACCGCTTGAATATCTTTGGTAACTTCAATATCTTCCAAAAACCGCTGACGAGCATATTCAATTTCTTTTACAAGTCCATCAATTTTCTTTTGAATGTTTTGTTTCAATAACCAGTCTGAATATGGATAATTATATTTCAAAGTTTCCAAACTTATCTCCCTTTGGATATTTTTGATTTGTTCATTCAAAAACTTAATGTAGTATTGCAGTTGTTCGGTGGTTATTTTCTCCAAGTCGTTTTGGTTATTTTGTATATGTGTAATATGCATTTGCAGGAGCGTAAATACATCTCCTTTTTCGTAAGCTGTTGTAATTTCTTGCATAACTTTTTCCTTTTCAGCTTTTATACCTTCATCAGCCAAATCGGGGTGAAATTGTTTGGCTAGGTCGTTGTAAAGGGCTTTGATAGCCTTATTCAGATTCTTGCGTTCTTGCATTTGTTTTGCCAAACGCTGTGCTTCTTTGGCGTTTTTAGGTTTTCTATTTTTTTCCTCAAAATTTTCTTGCTTAAATTTCTCTTCCATTTCTTGCATTTTTTGGAAAAAATTTTCAGGGCTATCAAAATCTTCTTTATCAAACTTAAAACCCATACTTGAACTCATAAATTGTAAAAAATCTTTTTCCAAATCCTCTATTTCTTTCATATTATCTTGATAGCTTTTCTTGTTGGGCGAGTAAAAATTGTATAATTCTATGGCACGGGTATTGTCAGGTGAAATCTCCAACACTTCAGAAACAAACTCAAAAACTAAAAGTGCAATTTTTTCTTTTTCTTTTTTAGTAAAATTATTGCTCTGGTAGTGTTCATTTAATAATTCAATTAACTGCATTCTTGTTGCCTCTAGCTCTTTTTGCAAAGGCATTACAACACTTTGCAGGGCATTTTCTAAAATGGTAACATTTTGTTTTACATCTTCCAACTTCTTTTTAAGTTTAGCCACTTCACGAACTTTCTTATTGAAAGTTTCTTGAATTTTAGAAAGTTCTTTTTGGTCTTTGGGAATGATAAGAGGTAAAGCATTCATATTGGTAAAATTTAGGAATTTTATTGTTCTTGAAACCATTTAGCTGTAAGTTGCAAACCTTCTTTGGCAAAGATAGTAGGCTGATACCCTAAAAGTTCTCGGGCATCGCTAATATCGGCAAGACTATCGCGTATATCACCTTGCCGAGGTGGTGCAAATTGAGGCTCCACAGAAACTCCAAAAATTTCTCGTAATATCTCAAAAATTTCAAGTACAGAAAGTTGTTCTCCACAGGCTACATTATACACTCTATTGAGTGCCTGCGGGTTTTCTACAAACATTGCCTTGATATTGGCTTGCACTGCATTTTCTACAAAGGTAAAATCACGTGTCTGCTTGCCATCTCCGTAAATTATAGGTGATTTTTTAGCTGAAAAGGCTTTCATAAAAAGTGGAATTACCGCTGCATACACGCCTTCGGGACTTTGATTGTAACCAAAAACATTAAAATAACGCAATCCTATGGTTTCCAAGTTATAGATTTTGGCAAAAATTTCGGCATATTGCTCGTTAATGCTTTTGGTAAGGGCATACGGAGAAAGAGGCTTGCCTGTATGATGTTCTTTTTTAGGCAAAATAGGGCTATCGCCATACACAGAAGAAGATGAAGCATAAACTATACGCTTAACTTTCTGTTCTTTGCAAGCCCAAAGTATATTTACAAACCCTGTTACATTAGACTCGTGAGTAGCCAAAGGATTCTGAATGCTACGCGGTACTGAACCCAATGCCGCTTGATGAAAAACATAATCTATGCCTTCGCAGGCACGCATACAAGTTTCTTTTGAAACAATGCTTTCTTGTATGAATTCAACATTAGGCAAACTTAAAAAAGGCTCTATATTTTTCAGGTAGCCTGTGGCGAGATTATCTAAAATTCTAATTTTTTTCGCTTGATTATCAATTAGATATGCTACTATGTTTGAACCTATGAACCCTGCTCCTCCTGTAACTAAAAAGCTATAACGACTTAAATCTTGCGTTTGATATTGCATAAAACATATTTTGAAAATTCTCGCAAAGGTACGTTTTTTAATTGTTCTACCAAAAGTAAAAATTTTTTTGCAAAAAAAATTTGCATATTTAGTTACTATTTACGACCTTTGCACTCGCAAATTACATCGCGGGGTAGAGCAGTTGGTAGCTCGTCGGGCTCATAACCCGAAGGTCGCAGGTTCGAGTCCTGCCTCCGCTACGATAAACCCCTTAAACTTCACGTTTAAGGGGTTTTTTGATGTTTTACTGACAAATGAATTTTTTCATAATCGTTCTTGCTTGCTTGAAACCATATAATTTCGGGCTGTAATTCAATCAAGGGTTAAATCGTAAGCAGAACATTTATAGTCTCCTTAAAAATGAATTTCTCACTGATTTTTGCTAAAAAACAAGGTATAAAATATGCAAATCAATCTTTCAGGGAAAACAGCTTTGGTAGCAGGTAGCACACAAGGCATCGGAAAAGCAATAGCTTTGGAACTTGCCAAAGCAGGAGCAAATATTGTTCTGCTGGCTCGTAACGAAAGTAAATTGCAAGAAGTTTTGAAAGAATTAGATACCTCTCAAAATCAACTGCATAGCTATTTAGTAGCTGATTTCAATCAGCCCCATACTTTGCAAGCAGTGCTGAATGATTTTTCCCAAGATGTGCAAATTCTTGTCAATAATACAGGCGGACCCGCCGCAGGCAAAGCCATTGACGCACACCCCCAAGATTTCTTACAAGCCTTTCAAGCTCATTTGATTTGCAATCAGATATTGGTGCAGAAATTTGTGGAAAATATGAAAAAAGCCCATTATGGCAGAATTATCAACATCATTTCTACCTCTGTTAAACAACCTCTGAAAAACTTGGGAGTTTCTAATACCATTCGTGGAGCAGTGGCAAATTGGGCAAAAACCCTTGCCAACGAACTTGCCTCGTGGGGTATTACGGTGAATAACATCCTGCCCGGTGCTACTTGGACAACTCGTTTGGAAAGCCTTATCCAAAAAAATGCCCAAAACAAAGGTATCAGTTTTGAGGAAGCTAAACAAGAAATGCTTGCAGAAATTCCCGCTCAAAGATTTGCCCAAGCCCAAGAGATAGCTTTTGGAGCTGTGTTTTTGGCATCTCCGCAGGCGGCGTACATTACAGGCACTAACTTGGTTATTGACGGCGGTAGAACAGGTTGTTTATGAGTTTTACCATTTGACAATCATTCGCAAATTCAGAAATCTTGCTGAAAGTGCATTCGGAATGGCATAGCGTTGTCCGTTCAAATCGCTTATCCAAGAGTAAGAAACAGGATTGTTGATAGCCAGCAAATTCAAAATATCTGCTCCTATCCAAAGCGATTGGAATAAGGTCTTTCCCCTGAAACGAACTTTATCAATAAACTTTGAAAAACCTATATCTACTCTGCGAAAAGACTTCCCTTGAAAAACATTTCTTAAATTCGGATTGTTAGGCACATTGAAAGGCAAACCCGAACCCCAAACTAAATTCAAATTCATTCGCCAAGTAGGATTGTTGGGTAAATAATCTTCCAAGTAAATTCCCAAAGTAAAACGTTGGTCGGTAGGGCGGCGAATAAAGCCTTTGTTATCAAAGCCTACATTTTCCTCGGTTTTCATCAAACTCATAGATATCCAAGACTCTGTTCCTTTGATAAGCTCTCCACTGATACGCATATCCCAGCCATAAGCATAAGCAAAAGCATCGTTTGTAGGATAATATCGCAAACGTACATTATCTACATCATAAGGCACAACGTCCCAAAGGTATTTGTAGTAAATTTCGTTAGTGAAACGGAATTTTCTTTCGTCCCAACCTTCAAAACTCCAATCATTGCCTGCAATGAATTGCCAAGATTTTTGTGAAAGCAAAGCCATGTTCAAATTACCTTCAAAACTGCGTAATTCTCGGTAAAAAGGTGGTTGCTGATACATTCCTACGGCAAATTTCCAAATCATATCTTTGCGTGCAGAACGTATCGCATACTGCACCACAGGAGAAAACACCCACTCGCTATTGATATTCCAATAAGTAAGCCGCAAACCTGCGGTAAGACGTTGGCGAGGGCTTATATCCCATTGATGTTGAGCAAAAGCCGAAAAACGATTGCTTGCCAGAAAGTTATTGGCAAAGTTGCGATAATTGAAGCGTACAAAACCCGAAGAGTCTAAAAAATTGTATTCCTGCAAAATGTCATCAATGATTTCGTGGCTGAACCGAAAACCTGCTTCGGAACGATGTTGAGCGTTCCAATCATAGAGAGAGCGATTTTCCAAAGCGTAAATTTGAGCCTTGAACCGATTGCGTAGATGCAGATACTCCGAGCCAATGCCTACGGTCAATACACATTCATTGAAACCTTGCGTGCCAAAATTCGGATTGATTTCACAAAGCCGATAACCTCCTTCTACTTCTGAATATTCGCGTTCGGTGGTGAAAACTTGCGAAAGTATCCAACTGCTTTTGAGTTGATTGTGTTGATAGGTGAATTTGAGAGCATTTTGGGTAATATCATAATTCATAGTTTCTTGCCCTTCAAAAGCTACAAACAAACGTAACACCCGATTGATTGTGCCAAAAGTGCTTTGTTGGCTTTTGGGACGCACTAAATAGCGATTTTGAGCGTAAGAACTCAATAATTCTGCTGACCAGCAGGGCGAAATTTGATAAGTAAAGTAGCCTTGAAAGTCAATGAATTGAGGTAGATACTCCCCTTTTACAGGCAAAGTGCGAAGCAAGTAACGAGAACTTTTACGCCTAATTCCTAAAAGATAAGTAAATTTTTGATTAGGGCTTACTCCTTCAACGTGAGCTTGATTATTCAAAATGCCCAACGTGAGCGAACCTGCCTGACGAGTGGGTTTCCGATAATTCACTGAAAGTACCGAAGAAAGTTTGTCGCCGTATTTGGCTTGCCAACCTCCCGAAGCAAAACTCACGTCATCTGCTAAATTCGGATTGATAAAACTTAACCCTTCCTGCTGACCTGCTCGGATAAGAAAAGGACGATAAATTTGAATATCATTGACATACACCAAATTTTCATCAAAATTCCCGCCACGTACTGAGTAGGTAGAGGAAAGTTCATTATTGCTCACTACGCCTGCAAGAGTAGCCAAAATTTTATTGAAATCTCCAAAAGCCGAAGGCATAGCCTCCAAACGTTTGGCATCAAGGCGAAAAGTGCTGACCTCCAAACGTTGCAAGCTATCTTTTTTTCTGCCAAATACGCTAATAGCTTCAATTTCTGTAACTTTCAGGAAAAAATTTATTTCTACAACACTATTTTCACTTGCTTGCAAGGTAGTATCCTTACTCTTGCCCAAGTAACTCACTTTTACTACCAAAACCTGATTAGCAGGAACTTGTAAGCTGTAAAAACCTTGTGCGTTGGTGCTTGTACCTATTTTTAGTGCAGGAATACTCACAAGAGCAGTTTCCAAAGGCTTTTGGTATTCGTCATAGACTTTACCTTGCAAAGTGGCTTTTTGAGCTAAAATGGCTGTTGGAATGAAAAATAGGAAAACATAAAATTTTTTCAGGCAACTCATAGCATTATTGAAAACTCAAAGATAGTGTGCTTCTAATAAAAAAACAACACGAAGCAATAACTGCTCCGTGTTGAAAACTACCTATCTATGTTATCAGATTATTTTTGCACTACTAATTTTTTTCTTTCAATTATGCCACCAGAGGTTTGCAAATTGATAAGATAAATACCTTTTTCAAATTGTTGTAAGTTAATAGTGTGTTCGCCGTTTTCGTCAATGTTGGCATTGTACACATTTCTACCTGCCATATCAAAGATTTGTAGAGAAGCTGACTGCCCGCCTTGCAATTTGATGTTAGCAACATCTTTGGCAGGATTAGGATATATTTGTACTTCAAAACCTTCGTTAAGAGTAGGAATAGCACTTATGTCTTCACGAGCGGCAACAATATTCACGGTATAATCCTCAACTTCACCGTAGCCAAATGTTTCGCAAGATGTGGGTACTCCGTTATATTTCATAGACACACGCATACGCGTTGAGCCTGTCGTTACAGACGTAGGCACCGTGAATGACCTTGAAATAGGAGTGGTAGTAGTAGCGGCAACCGTGAATAACTGCTCGCCTGCGTCTAAAAAGTCTCCGTCACGGTTGTAGTCAATCCATACGGCATAACCTTCGGCATAGCGAGTACTTCTCCAACCAGGAGTAATGGTAATTGTGTAAGAAGTTCCACGTACAAGATTGGTAGATTGCGAAGTAAAGTTGCCATAACCTCCATTGGCTCCTGAGTTGTTGTTGATAGTATTGAGTTGCACTCTTTGAATCCACTCATCTGTTACACTATTGCCTCTAGAAGTACAATAAGTAGGAGTAGAACCTCCTCCTGAGCCACCCCCGCTAACAAAACCAGAACGACCGCCCCCAGGCTCAAAAGTTGCACGCATACGGTCTTTTTGACCAAGAGTGAACATATACATGCAGGCGTCATTGGTATAGTCCATGTAATTCATGAACATATCGCTGGTATTTCCGCAAGAAGGTTTAGGGAAAGTAGGACAACCACTATTGGCGGCTTGCTGTGTGGGAGTATCAGCTACGAAATCGTTACCGCAGTTAGCATCGCCCCAAATGTGGCGTAGGTTGAGCCAGTGTCCTACTTCGTGAGTAGCAGTACGACCTTTGTCAAATGGTGCAGAAAGATAAAAACCTGTACCTTTGGAAGAAGAACCAAAATATTGAGGTGAAATCACAACCCCATCAGTAGCAGTACTACCACCAGGGAATTGAGCATATCCCAAAATACCACCACCGATATTGCAAACCCAAATGTTCAAGTAGCGAGTAGCGTCCCAAGGAGCAACTCCCCCCGCAGAAGGTTTTTTGCAGTCGTCATTAGTTCCCCAAGAAGCACGTGAAGAGGCTGTACGAGTAATACCTGTGGTAGGAGCTCCAGTAGGAGTAGTAGAAGCAAGTACGAATTGAATTTCGGTATCAGCTTTCAAAGAAGCAAAAAGTGAAGGAACATTTACGTGGTCAGGATTAGTACGGCGGAAGTCTTCATTCAATACTGCAATTTGAGACTGAATTTGGGCATCGCTGATGTTTTCTTGTGGCTTAGCAGTATTGTAGATAACGTGTACCACCACAGGAATAGTAATAACTCCTGTAACTCTGCCATTTTCATTCTGATACACAGAACCATTACGCAAGTAATTTTCGGTTACTCGCTCAATTTCGTGCATTCTGTGTTCTAATTCAGGATTTTCTTGTTTTTGTCTTTCCCACACGTGCATGGTGTGGCATACGCGTTGAGCAGAAACAGCACCCGCAAGCAATGCGGCAAAACCAAAGGATAAGATTTTTTTCATTTTTACTAAATGATTTGAATGAAAGATGAATGTTGTTTTATTAAGCGGGGCAAAGTAAATACAAGATTTTGAATTTTGCAAGAAAAAAATAAAAAAATTTTTTGAAAAACTTTTGAAAAGGTACGAAAAACGAAATAAGTTTTGCTTTGCAAAATAATATTCTTTCTCTCCTATTTGACTTTATTTTAATGAAAAAGTTGATAAAAAAGACTTGAACTTACACCCGTAACTCTTGTGTAAGTCCAAGCTAATTAACATAAATTTATAATTTTCAGCATTTTATTTCAAGGTAAAGGGCTTTTTAAGTTACTGTTACCTTTTGTAAAAGAATAGAATTTTCACTCATTTCAGTGGGTTTAGGGATATTCATTAGTTCTAAAATAGTGGGAGCAATATTTGCTAAAATACCTTTTCCTGTAAATTCATAATTTTCAGCATCTTGACTTACCAAAATACAAGGAACAGGATTAGTAGTGTGAGCTGTATTCGGTGAACCGTCTTCATTTATCATGAAATCTGCATTGCCGTGGTCGGCGATGATAAGCGTAGTATAATGATTGGCAAGAGCTGTTTCTACAACTTTTTGCGTGCAAATATCTACGGCTTCGCAAGCCTTGATAGCAGCTTGCATTGAGCCTGTATGCCCTACCATATCGGGATTAGCGAAATTAAGACAAATAAAATCGGCTTCTTGCTTTTCAAGTTCGGGGCAGATAGCTTCGGCAATTTCATAGGCACTCATTTCAGGTTTGAGGTCGTAAGTGGCTACTTTGGGCGAAGGACATAAAATTCTTTTCTCACCTTCAAAAACTTCTTCCCTACCTCCTGAAAAAAAGAAAGTTACATGAGGATATTTCTCAGTTTCGGCAATGCGAATTTGTTTTTTGCCTGCTTTGGCAATAACCTCCCCCAACGTATTTTGCAAATTCTCCTTTCCAAAAATAACTTTTACACCTTGAAAAGTATCATCGTAGTTGGTGAGCGTAATGTAGTGCAAAGGCATTTTATACATCTGATATTCGGGAAAATCGGTTTGCGTGAGAGCTTGCGTAATTTGCCTACCTCTATCGGTACGGAAATTGAAGCAAATCACTACATCATTAGGCTCAATATTAGGCAAAGGTTTGTCATTTTCGTAAATCTTGATAGGCTTCAAAAATTCATCGGTAATGCCTTCGGCGTAAAACTCTTCAACGGCTTTTATGGGATTTTCAGCGGTTCTGCCCTTGCCATAAACCAGTAAATCATAAGCTAATTTGATACGTTCCCAGCGTTTA
>JANWZC010000259.1 GCA_025054975.1 Raineya sp. | reverse complement strand
ATTTGTGAGTTTTGAAAAAAGCCTTATATTTGCCCCCAAACTACAATGACAATGAGAAAAACAATTACACTCTTTTTCATACTTTTCCTGTTTGCTTTTGCCGTAAAAGCTCAAATTGGAGATTATAAATCGCATACGGTTTATATTTACAATTTCACCAAATATGTTCAGTGGCCTGCTACCTACAAAAGTGGCGATTTTGTTATAGCAGTTTATGGGCTTTCGCCTCTTACTGCTCAACTTCGTGCCGCTACTGCTAATAAAAATGTGGGTGGTCAGAAAATTGTAGTGAAACAATATTTAAGTCTAAATGCAATTGAAAATCCGCATATCATCTTTGTTACTCTCCAACAAAGTAAAAATTTAGAAAATATTAAGAAAAGATTAGAAGGTAAATCTACTTTGATTGTTACAGAAAAACCAGGTCTGGGTCCTCAGAGTCATATCAATTTTATCTTGCGTGAGGGAAAGTGGAAAATAGAGCTTAACAATGCCGCCGTAGAAGCCGCAGGTTTGAAAGTTTCTACCCAACTTTCTCGGATTGCTATTCCTGTGAAATAGAAAATTAACCAAAATAGATAGTTATCCTTGCAATCCTGCTACAAAAGCAGGATTTTTCTTTTTTTCAGCAGTACTTTAAGGTGTAACTTAGCTTTTCAATTTCTAATAGATTTTTTAGCAAATTTATGATATCATGCATTTCTGTATCATAACCCTAAAAGTCAAAAGTTTTTTACATTTTCAAACCTTAGCAGAGGGGGGGATTTTAGCTTTATAAGTATTGCACTATTTTTAGAAGTTTTCTAATTTTAACCGCAAAACTTTTTGCATATAGATAAAGCGTGTGATGATAAATGAGGGTAGTTCTTTATGCAAGAAGTGAGAAATAAACTCATTATGCCAAAATGCAGGTTCTTTTAGGAAAGTTTGCACAAGTCCTGACTCTACGAAATTTACCTTTCAAAGGAGTATTGAAAGATGAGCAATTAGAGATTATTGAAAATGCAGGTATTTGGATAAAGGAAGGAAAAATTTGGAAATTAGGTGATTTTGAACTTTTAGCTCAAGAAGCTCAAAAGCAGAAAGTTGAAGTTTTAGAGTTTCCGTATGCTAATTTAGTGGCTTTGCCTGGTTTTATTGACTGCCATACACATATTTGCTTTGCAGGTAATAGAGCCAAAGATTATGCTTTGCGAATAGCAGGCGAAAGCTATTTGAATATTGCCAAATCGGGTGGCGGAATTTTGGACTCGGTGCGTAAGACTCGCAATGCTACCGAAGCGGAACTTACAGAAAACGTCTGTTTAAGAGCTGATTTTTTGCTTAAACAGGGAATAACAACTATTGAAGTCAAATCGGGATATGGGCTTTCGGTGGAGGAAGAATTAAAGCAGCTCCGAGCTATTCAGCGGGCAGATTTGCAAACTACACCCGACCTGGTGCCTACTTGTCTTGCGGCTCATACGCTTCCTTTTGAGTTTAATGATAAAAAAACTTACCTAGACCACATAGCGAAGGAGTTATTGCCTATTTTAGTTCAAGAAAAACTTTGCAAGCGGGTAGATATTTTCGTTGAGCCAACTGCTTTCCCTGTTGATATTGCCAAAGAATATTTACTCAAAGCTCAAAGTTTAGGTTTTGAACTTACTATTCATGCTGACCAATTCAATGTTGGGGGAAGCCATTTAGCGGTGGAGTTGGGGGCTTGCAGTGCCGACCACTTAGAGGCAAGTACGAATATTGAAATCCAGAGGCTTGCCGAAAGTGAGACGGTGGCAGTAGTTTTGCCAGGAGCTTCTTTGGGTTTAGGAATGAATTTTGCTCCTGCTCGCAAATTACTTGATGCAGGGGCTTGTGTAGCTATTTCTACCGACTGGAATCCAGGTTCTGCTCCGATGGGAGATTTACTCTTGCAGGCTTCGGTGATTGCGGCAAATCAAAAACTTTCTACCGCAGAAACTTTGGCAGGTATTACGTTTCGTGCCGCAAAAGCATTAAATTTGCACCAACACAAAGGTAGATTGCAAGAGGGTTTTTCTGCTGATATTGCTATTTTTGCAACCAACGACTATCGTGAAATTTTATATTGGCAAGGACAAATGAAACCTATCATAGTTTGGAAAAATGATAAATTTGTTGAATTCTGAAACATATAAGCATTGAGTCATGAAAAAAACGTTATTACTTTTGGCTTTTCTTTCGGCTTGTCAGGTGAGTGAAACTAAAAAAGGAAATAATTCACCGCACCAAAAACTTTTTGATGAAGTAATGGCAATTCATGACGAAGTAATGCCTTCGCACCATATTATTGCCAAATACAGAGATACTTTGAGTAAGGAATTACAAGAACTTGAAAAAGAGAAAGATACAGCTAAATTAAATCGTTACAAGCAAATTCATCAGGAATTAGATTATGCCTACAAGGCAATGGATTTATGGATGCGTGAATTTGATGAAAACTGGGACAAAAAATCTCCTGATGAACAAAAAGCCTATTTAGAAAAAGAGAAAGAAAAAATCACCAAAGTGAGCGAAAAAATGAAAAAAAGTCTTGAAATGGCAAAAAACAGAAAGTAGTAGTGAGTAATTAGTAGAGAGTAGTTAGTACAGAGTAGTTAGTACTTATTACTCATTACTCATTACTCACTACCAACAAAGTACTCAATACTCTGTACTCAATACTCTGTACTCTGTACTCAATACTCTGTACTCTGTACTCAATACTCAACATATGTCTGATA
>JANWZC010000258.1 GCA_025054975.1 Raineya sp. | reverse complement strand
CTCACTACCAACAAAGTATTCAATACTCAATACTCTGTACTCAATACTCTGTACTCTGTACTCTGTACTCTGTACTCTGTACTCAATACTCCCAACGTATGTCTGACAAACTTTCTTTAGCACGAAGACTTGATGAGCAAGACGAATTAAGGCATTTTAGAAGTAGATTTTTTATTCCCAAGTACAATGGAAAGGAGGTAATTTACCTTTGTGGCAATTCTTTGGGCTTACAACCTAAAAATGTTCAGTCGGTAGTTCAGAAAGAGTTAGATAAGTGGGCAGAATATGGTGTAGAAGGGCATTTTATAGGGGAACAACCTTGGTGGCAATTTCGCAAGCCTATCAAGCCACTACTTGCAGAAATTTTGGGAGCAAAACCTTCTGAAGTGGCTATTATGAATAGTCTAACTACCAATCTGCACTTACTTTTAGTGAGTTTCTATAATCCTGTGGGCAAGCGGAAAAAGGTAATCATGGAGGCAGGGGCTTTTCCTTCCGACCAATATGCTTTGGAAACGCATTTGCATTACAGGGGTATTGAGCCGAATGAAAACATTATTGAAGTTGCTCCGCGTGCAGGTGAGCATACTTTACGCACTGAAGATATTTTGCAAACTATTGAGCAAGTAGGCGAGGAGTTAGCTTTGGTGATGTTTGGTGGAGTGAATTATTACACAGGGCAAGTTTTTGAAATGCAAAAAATTACTCAAAAAGCTCATGAAGTTGGGGCAAAGGCAGGTTTTGATTTAGCTCATGCGGTTGGTAATGTGAAGTTGGAGTTACACGCTTGGCAGGTAGATTTTGCCACTTGGTGTTCGTACAAATATCTCAATTCGGGACCTGGGGGAGTTTCGGGTATTTTCATTCATGAAAAGCATCATCAAGCGAATTTACCACGTTTTGGGGGCTGGTGGGGACAAGTGGAAAATGAACGTTTTTTGATGAAAAAAGGCTTCAAGCCCATTCCCGATGCCGATGGGTGGCAGCTTTCTAACGAACCTATCTTGTCAATGGCAGTTCATCAGGCTTCTTTGGAGATTTTTCACGAGGCGACCATAGATAAATTAGTTGCTAAAAGCAATCTCCTTACGCATTACCTTTACGAGTGGCTTACGGAATTTGCAGGCAAGCACATTGAAATTATTACGCCGCCTAATCCGCCTCATCGAGCCGCACAACTTTCTATTTTTGCTAAAAGTAAAGGTAAAGCCTTGCATGAGTTTCTATTACAAAACGGCATAATTACCGATTGGCGAGAGCCAAACGTAGTGCGTATGGCTCCTGTACCACTTTACAATACTTTTGAAGAAGTATTGCTAACTGCTCAAAAAGTTGCAGAATTTTATGCTTAAAAGAGTGCAAAATCGTCCTTGAAAAAATCAATATAAGTGGAGTTTCCGTGAGAAAATGAAAATTTTGTTAATTTCTCTTCCGAAATTTCTACTTTTGGCAATATCTTTGCTGCTGCTTTCTCTAAAAAACCGCCTATGATAAAAACCTTACAATATGTTCAAACACCTTGGGGGTATTTTGAGTTAGACATACATTCGGATTTGGAGCAGGCTATTGTAGAAGATGTTGAATGGCAAGAAGGGCTTTTTTTTGGTAAGCCTCGTTATGGACATCCCGAAGGTAAAATTATAGCTCATATTTACGAAGTATTGGCAAATGTTGATAATTTACGTTGGAAAATCGCTGAAACCGACTATCAAAAACTTCGTCTTATTACGCTTATTCACGATACTTTTAAGCATAAAGTAGATGAATCAAAGCCCAGAGTAGGGGCAAATCATCATGCTTTTATAGCTCGGCAGTTTGCTGAAAAATACATTAGTGATAAGGCTACATTAGATATTATTGAATTGCACGATGAAGCCTATCATGCTTGGCGACAGGAATACTTTTGCAATAATCCTGATGAAGCCCAAAAACGTTTGGAAAAACTTTTAGCACGTCTGGGCGAAAATTTACAACTTTTTTATCTCTTTTTTGTTTGTGATACACAGACAGGTGATAAAATTCAAGATTCACTTCGATGGTTTGAACAAAAAACTGGAATTCAGAGAGTAGATGCAAGGATTTTCTAAAACGATACTTGTTGGACTAATAATTTTACTAAGCAATTTTGCCTTTTCGCAACGCACAGCAACCATTAAAATTGCCAAACTCAAATACAATGGTGGTGGCGATTGGTATGCGAACAAAACTGCTTTGCCAAATCTGATTGATTTTTGCCGTAAAAACCTCCGAATGAATCTGCACCCCAAAGATGCTGTTGTAGAAGTAGGAAGTCCTGAAATTTTTTCGTACCCTTATATTTACATGACAGGACACGGAAATGTTACTTTTTCCCCCCAAGAGGCTCAAAATCTTCGTCGTTACCTGATAGCAGGAGGTTTCTTACACATTGACGATAACTATGGCTTGGATAAATATATCCGGGCAGAAATGAAAAAAGTTTTTCCCGAATTAGATTTTGTTGAATTGCCTTTCAATCATCCGATTTATCATATCAAATACAGCTTTCCGAATGGTTTGCCTAAAATTCACGAACACGATGGCAAGCCGCCACAAGGCTTCGGTTTGATATATGAAGGTAGGTTAGTATGTTTTTATTCTTACGAGTGCGATTTAGGCAACGGATGGGAAGACCAATCTATCTACAATAATCCCGAAGAATTACGACAACAAGCTCTCAAAATGGGGGCAAATATCTTATTTTATGCTTTTACCAATTACTAAAATCAAAATCTCAAACGAATGTATCTTTGCGGTCTTTGACGTAAGTCTATGAGTAACTTTGT
>JANWZC010000257.1 GCA_025054975.1 Raineya sp. | reverse complement strand
TTATATGCTAGTCTATTCAGTTAAACTTTTAATGTTTAAGTGGAATAATGATTTATCTATACTATTTTAACAATGCCCGATATTCTATTGCCTCCTCCAAATGTTAAATCAAACATATAAGAATCCTGTTACTCTATTCGTCCATTTTTCTTTACAGGAGTAATGTCGCAAAAAGAATTCTCCATTGATAGCACGGCTATATTTAAGCACCAAAGTATTTTGGTTCTGTCCAAAATTTGGCAAAAGTAGAGCGTTACTTCTTTGATGAAAAATCATCAACAAAAACAAGATTGAAAATAGTATCTTTTTCATAAATGCTTTGGGTTTAAGGACTAGCAAGATATCAGAGGCATTGGTTCCTGTTTTTCAGGCTATTCGTATTCTAATGAAAAAACTCCACTCTTGAAGGTGGAGTTTTATTACCTATTTTCCTGACTTTTTCTTTCTTTCTATTATTTGTCCGTTTTCTAATGAGTAATCAAAGTAATTTCGGATATTAGGGTGTTGGTCTATATACTGCCGAGTATAGATATGTATTACTCCATTAGCATTTCCAAATATAGCTGCTGTTCTGCTGTCATTTTCCCACACATCTATTCCTGCTATTTGATTTAGGTCATATTGGTCTAAAATATAGTAACTATTTAAGTTGGCAAAAACAATTTTATTATCAATTGTAATCAGAGGTTGATTGGTTATTAAACCATATTTTGTATTCTCGTAATGTATAACATTATTGTATGCAATAGGGAACCAATCTCTTTTAATGGTATCTACCAAGGCCCTCAGAGTAGAATTTTGTTGTGCTTGTACATTTACATTCACAAACAAACAGCTTATTACAACTATTACAAAAACAAATTTTTTCATAAAAGAAACTTTAAGGTTTAACAAAAATATCGCTTGGATTGTTCGAATTTTGCAGGTTTGTTCCTTGCGGGTTAGTGAATATAGTGATTTGCGTTCTTGGTAAATCTTGATATAAGGGTACACCATTATTATCAGCGGCAGCCTCTAATCCAATTTGTAAAACAGTTGTTGAATTTATTTGATAAAAAGTATTAACAGGCTTCATATTTATGTCCCTTACACCATAATACACCCCAACATCAATTATGTACTGCCTATCATAAGCCTCAACCTCATCAAGTAAATCATACAATACACCTGCTCCTCCTGTTGTTTTATCAAAAGATATCTTTCCCTTTTCAAACTGAAATGCGTGTTTCATTTCATGAGCTTTTAAGCCTAAATTAACATAAGCATTTTGCCCAAAAGAATTTGTGGGAAACCCTATCAGAATCTTACCATTAGTAGGATCATAGGCTATCCAGCCTATTTTTGGATGCCCACTTGAAGTAAAATGATATTTCCATTTAGATTTTTCAATTACTTTTAACTCTGATTTTGCCTTTTCTAGCTCTCTTATTTTTCTACCCAAGTTTATTTTTTGTTGCTCACTCCATTCAAAATTTCCAGGAGGATTGAGCAAATAATGTTCTGTTTCTTTAATTTGCTCAACAAGATGTTGTTTGTAAGTAACATAATATCCGTGAGGGTCTTCAAAATTCGGTGGTAAATAGTTCGGGTCAAAAGGTTTATCCTGTCCCCAGTCATCTTGGCATTTGCTACAAGGTGTGATAGGTAAAGGTTCGGCTGGCGGCTCTCCACCAACAGGTGGCGAAGGCGGTTCATCAGGTGGCAAATTAACACCGCCTCCTCCTGAACCTCCACCCCCACCAGAGCCTCCGCCACTTCCTCCACCACCGCCGCAAGGGATAACGGTGGTTTTGGGTCCTCCACCATTGCAAGGTTCCCAAGAAATAGATACGACTCCACAATTGATTATTGTATGAGGACACGAATAGGTAGGCGGTGGTGGAATTTCAGCACCAGAACTTGGGGTACCAGGTCCATCAGAGCAATTCACACAATTATACGCTACATCATAAACCAAAATACCTGATTCAGGGTTAGCTTCCATTTGTAAATTAGCTAAAATGGTATTTTTCTGCTCGGCAATATCATTCCGAGTTGTAATTAGCTCAACAATATGACTACTTTCAACTTCACCTTGCTGGTTTAATACGGTTCTAAGCCTACGAATATAGTATAAATTTGCTTGATAGCTCACAGAAACTTTCCTGAAAACAGGTGTTAGCAAAACCGTTTTACCTTGTTGGTTTTGCAGAGTAGCTGTGCTATCCCAAGCAGGATAAAAAGTAACCCATTCGTCAGACTCCAAAATAGAGCTGTTTCCTCTGCTTGAAGAGAAGTTTTGCTTTTTCAGACTTAATAGTTTTTGCTGTTGGAGCGTAAAGAAACTTTTCGCTTTTTGAATGGCGGGGTTTTGTAGATGTACGTTTTGAGGAGAAACCTCTTTAATTTGCTTACAAGCCCAAAATGATAGCCAAATACTCAAAATAGCTATCCACTTTAATTTCCCAAGTGAGGGGGGGGGTAATTCATTGATTTTCTTTGTTTTAGCATAAAAATTAAGTGTTTGAGTTAAAACTGGTGCAAAGAAAGCCTGTGTATGAAAAAAAGTCAAATATCAGATATTAAGAAATTGTTAAGTTTTAGATTTTGCCAAAATTAAAATGAGTTGAGAGTTTAATAATGACCACAAATCAAAATATGGTATTGTTAATTTGATATAGATTTATTATTTTTGCAAAAAAATTACTAAAACCCCGAAACTATGGAACGATGTCCAAAATGCAAGTCAACAAAATTTTGTAAAGATGGTATAGTTAAAGGCAAACAACGGTTCAAATGTAAAGACTGCAGTTTTCGTTTTAGAGTA
>JANWZC010000256.1 GCA_025054975.1 Raineya sp. | reverse complement strand
CCCCAGCCCCTCATCAAAGAGGAGGGGAGCTATGCATCTAAAAATCAAATTTTTAGTATCAGCCAAAGCTCCCCTCCTTTCAAGGAGGGGATTAAGGGGTGGTTAAAAAAGTACAAAATTACTTTAAATTTTGACATAAAGATAATGTTAAATTGCACAAATACTTAAAAGTCAATAATTTAACCTTACAACTCACGTTAATGTCTAATGTCTTGCGTCTAATGTCTATCAAAAATAAAGCCAATGCCACTGAAAACCATGCCGTAAATTATATTCCAAAGCAGGAGCGGGCAAACGGATAGTGCCGAGTGTCCAAAAAATTTTTTTCAAGAAACGACTTTTAGTAGGAATATTCGCTAAATGGAAATCTAAACCCAAGAAAAAGCGTCTGTACGATTGAAAGCCATTGGCATTGTTTTCTGGCTCACGAGCGTAAATCATTTCATTAGCCCCTGTGCCGAAAGCAACGTTGAGCCAAGCAGGAAATTTTTTAATTTTTGTAAGATAAGCAAAATCCACTGAAAGCCAATAAGTTTGTCCGTTGTAGTCTTTGAGGATTTGCTCGGCAAGGTTTTTGCCCAAAACATTAGGACGCAAACTAGCATAACCACTTGTTGAGAAAGAAAACTTGAAATGCAGGTGGGGTTCTTGCCAAATTTGATGTTCAAACCACCATAGCAATCCTCCTGCAAAATTTGCCAAAGCATCGCCCCACGAAGCTCCATAGCTTGCTGAAAAGCCGTCAAAAATTTCAATAGGAGTCATCAAAATTTGACTGGTGATAGCTCCCCAAAGTACCGCTTTTTTGTGAGATAGTCCTGTCCATTGATAAAGTTCGGTGCTGGCTCGGCTAATGTGAAAAGCGGAATAAGCATGTCCGATTTTATCTATTTGTCGCCATTGGGGGTTATCGTTGAAAAAATGAAAAGCGGTGCGAGGATTATTTTTATACCAAGCCTCGTGGAGAAATATCAAAGAACCAACATAAGCCGTACTACTTGCACCTATCACCCAATGCAAGCGTTTTTTGTTCAAACGAAGGGTGTCTTGGGCTTGGAGTGGTAAGAGGAGTAAAAAGCAAAAAAACAAATAACTAATTGCGTAAGGCACTTTGATAATGATTTTCGTAAGCAATTTACTCAAAATCTTGAATAAATTTATTCAAATCTTCATCAGGGGTAAGACCAAATTTCTTTTTTAGGCGATAACGATTCATTTCTACGGCTTTGGGTGTAATGTTGAGAAGAGTAGCAATTTGTTTTTTATCCATGTGCAGTTTGATAAAAGCACATATTCGTAGGTCATGTTCGGTAAGGTCGGGGTATTTATCTTGAAGATGCTTGAAAAAATTCTCGTGAATTTTTTCAAAACGCAACTTGAACTCTTGCCAATCTTTTTCTAAATTTTCGGTAGAAGCTATCAGATGCTTAATTTTGTGGATATTTTCTTTGGTTTTTTCTGTATTTTTCTTCACATACTCTTTGATTTGCATTATAGCTTCGTGGTGTTGAGCTTTTTCCAGAGTAGCACTGATAAGTTCTTTCTGCTGATATTCAATCTGAGCTTTCAAAATTTCTTGTTGGCTTTTTAACTCTTCTTGCATAATCAAAGCCTGTTCTAATTCGTAGATTACTACTTTTTTTTCTGCTTGCTGGCGTTTATTGCGAAGATAAAGGTTTCTTATTCCTATGCCTGCGGCTATCAATAAACTTGATAGCAGGGCTAATATGAGATAATTGCGATTTTTTTCATAATTAGCTTTCTCTAAGGCTTTTTCTTTGCGTAGAATTTCTTGGTCTTTTTTAGCCATTTCGTATTTGTGTTCTAAATCGTTGATTTGTTTGAGGTTGGTTTCGTTGAGAATTTTCTTATCAATACTGTCGTATTGTTTATAGTACAGAAAGGCATTTAGAAAATCTTTTCTTTTTTCGTAAGCATTTGATAGAAGTTGATAGCCATGCCTTACTACTTCTAACGCCTGTATATTTTTTCCTATCTCTATGGCTTTTTGGAGTAAATTTTCGGCTTCTGTAAGACGATTTAATACTATATATCTATCAGCTAAATTTAAGTAAGTTCCTGCTTGAAAAATAGGATTATTAAATTTATCAAAGTATTGAAGTGTCTTTTCAATCATACGAACAGAGGTCTCCACATCTCCAGTGAGGGCATATATATTTGCTAAATTATTTTCTAACATTATAGATTGCTCATACCATCTTTCATTCTTGGGGATTTTTTGGAGTAGTTCTAAAGATTTTTCATAATTAGCCTTGGCTTCTTGATATTTTTGTTGATTTTTATGTACAAGTGCTATGTTATTATAAGTAGTAATCAGATGATTAGTATCTTTTTGTTCTTGATAATATTGCAAACACTTCTGATAATAGCTTAATGCTTTTTCATATTCTTTTTTAGTCAGTAAGCTGTTTGCTAATCCTGTATAGAGTTGATGCTTTACTTGTAGATAGTTGAGTGAGTCTGCCAAAGGAATAGCCAAATAGTAGTAATGAAAAGCTGAATCCAAAATTTCTCTTTTAGAGTAATAGTCTGCTATATCTGCTAGAGCCTCTACATACTCTTTGGAATATTTAGGCTTAGTATTTTTAACTTGCCATAATTTTTCAAGCTCAGATTGAGCTTGTAGCAGGTAAGTAATTGATACCAGTGTTGTGGTAAGCATAAATTTTAAGCGAATACTGCTTCTCATATAGATAAATTTTGTAGGTTATGTTGTTTATTTTGCAATAATATACTGAATGAAAAGTAGTTTTTACAGAAAGAGTTATTCATACCCTCACTCCTCCCTGAA
>JANWZC010000255.1 GCA_025054975.1 Raineya sp. | reverse complement strand
CATATCAATGATTTTTTAAATTACTGATTTGTCCCAAAAATACGTAAAAAAACACTTTTTCAAAGCGAAAGAGAAACTTTTTTCAAAGTTGTACTTTTTAAATACAAGCTCTTTTTTATCAGAAATTTGCTAAAATTATTACCAAAAAAAGTTTAATTCTAATTTTTTTAGTAAAATTTAGCATTTTTGACAAAAATTTTGTTTTCAGTATTTTAACAAATAAAATTTAAGCGGTTTACATTTGTAAATAGTAGAAAAATACAATTTTGAAAATTGAGGAAAAAAGTTTACATTTGTAAATAAAACAAAACCAAGAAGAAATGGAAAAAGAAAAAAATACAGGAACTGACACAGGAGTAAAAAATGTAGAATCGGAAAAAGAGTTTGCAGAGCGTCTGCGAATAATTATAGACCTGAAAGAATTGCAACCTTCTCACTTCGCTGATGAAATCGGCATACAACGTTCAGGGCTTTCGCATATTATTGCAGGTAGAAATAAACCCAGTGTGGATTTCTTACAGAAACTTGTGCAAAAATTTGAGGACATCAACGTAAATTGGTTGCTTACAGGAATAGGAGAGCCGTTATTAGCAGAAAAAACTGCCAAAGACCAAGAAATTTTAGAAGCAAATAGCGAAATTAGCACGGAAATTGAGGAGAAAAAGAAAGAAAAAGTTGTTCCTAACAAAGAAAAAGAAATTGAACGAATTGTTGTGTTTTATGCCGACAAAACTTTTGAAACTTTCAATTTGTTCAACCCATATAAACCTAATAACGGAGCTAAAAGTTAAAACTTGGCGACTTCAATTTTTGCAATATCCTGAATTTTTCGCCGTAATTAAAATTAAAAATTATTGAATTTCAGTATTTTATATTTGTTATATAAGTTACATTATGTTAAGTAAAACTTACTTAAAACTTACTTAAACCTTAAACCTCTATCCTACAACCATGAAAACTGCTTTTTCACTTTTCATTTTTGGCTTTCTGAGTTTAATTCACTCTTTTAATGTATTTGCTCAAAGCAAACTTATGCGAGTGTACTATGACGATGAAGAGAAGAAACTAAAAGAAGAATATCAAGTAGATTTAGGAGACTCAGGCTGGGAGAAAAATGGTTATTATAGGAGTTTCTACCCTTCGGGTAGATTGGCTGTTGAAGGAAACTTTAAGCAAAACATTAAAAATGGTTGGTTTAGAGAATTTTATGACACTTTAATTAACGGAAAAAATCCGCTCAAATCACAAGTTTTTTATGAAAATGGCAAGAAAAAAGGCTTGATGAGTGTGTTGAGCCTCAAAGGTGATACTTTGCAAAAAGCTAATTTTGAAAATGACCAAATCATTGGAAAAGTTTTGGTATATCACCCTAATGGCAAATTACAACGAGAAGGTAATTTCATTGAGGGACAACTACAAGGTATAGTGAAGGAATATTATGAAAATGGCAAGATTTTCAAGGAAATGAATTTTGTCAATGGGCAACTACACGGAATTTCTAAAACTTTTTATCCTTCGGGTAATTTGCAGTACGAAGAAATCTATCAAAATGGCTTGAAAGAAGGCTTACAGAAAGAATTTTATGACCTTGCCTCCTCTCCTATTATGGTGCAATTTACAATGAAAAACAATGCCAAAGAGGGTAAAGAAACAATGTATAACGAAAATGGGAAACCTATCGCTGAAAATTCGTACAAAGCAGGTATTTTGCACGGTACTTCTAAAAAATGGGATACTCAGACTGCTCAACTCATTTACGAAGCCACTTATGAAAATGGTTACCGCATAGGGAAAGAAATTTTAAACTATCCTAATGGAAAGCCTCAAAAAATAGTTATTTACAGGGATTTAGAGCGTAATAAGTCTGTTGTTATGTATAATGAGACAGGAGAAATTATTTTTGAAGGTACTTTTGTAAATAACTTGCAGAATGGTATAATTAAAGAAATTAAAGGAGAAGTAAGAACAGAGATTTCTTACAAAATGGGCAAAAAAGATGGAAATTTCTCCATTTTTTACAAAGAAAATAATCAATTACAAAGCAAGGGGCGTTATGTAAATGATTTAATTACAGGTGAGTATGAAGAATACTACAAAAATGGTAAGCTAAAAACAAAAGGGACATATCGTATGGGAAGAAAAGTGGGAAAATGGTATTATTACGATGAGAAAGGAAAAGAGACGGTAGAAAAATTTGAACATTGAAAATATATTTGTAGATTGCCGCAATAAAATTGACCAAAATCTGAATCTTTTATCAAAATACTTAAAAACAAGTTTTTGACAAAATTTTTAGTAAATGTCTATTCAAGCAACTAACTTTCATCTACCTAAACAAATAGGTTTTTATCAAGGGAAAGTTCGTGATGTTTATTATTTAGAAAATAGGCAAATGGTAGTAATTGCCACAGATAGAATTTCTGCTTTTGATGTAATACTACCTCGTACTATTCCTTATAAAGGACAAGTGCTTAATCAAATTGCTTGGGAGTTTCTGGAGGCAACTCGTGACATTATACCAAATTGGGCAGAGGCATCTCCTCACCCACAAGTTACTATTGGTAAAAAATGCGAGCCTTTTGCCATAGAAATGGTTATAAGAGGTTACTTGGCAGGGCATGCTGCTCGTGAGTACAAGGCTGGAAAAAGAGAGTTGTGTGGTGAAAAGTTACCCGAAGGATTACGTGAAAACGACCCTCTCCCCTCACCTATTATTACACCTACTACCAAAGCCAAAGAAGGGCACGACCAAGATATAAGTAAAGATGAAATCATCAAGCAAAATTTGGTTTCCGCAGAGCATTATGAACAATTAGAAATCTATACCAAAGCTCTTTTCAAAAAAGGTTCAGAAATTGCTAAACAAAGAGGCTTAATTTTAGTTGATA
>JANWZC010000254.1 GCA_025054975.1 Raineya sp. | reverse complement strand
CGTGAGTTAGTGAGTCCTTTGGAGGTGAGTGGTACACTGCAAGCCCAAGATGTAGTTGAAATTCGTTCAGAAGTGGCAGGGAAGTTGGCGTATTTGTATATTCCCGAAGGGAATTTTGTAGCACAAGGTACTATTTTGGGGCGTTTGTATAATGATGATTTGCAAGCACAACTCAAAAAAGTACAGGTGCAGTTAGAACTTGCCCGAAAAAATGAAGAAAGATTGAAAAAACTTTTAGAAGTGGGCGGTGTTAATCAGCAAGAATATGACCAAGCCCAAACGCAAATCAAAACTTTGGAAGCCGATGCTGATTTCATTCAGGCTCAAATTCGTAAAACTATTATTGTTGCTCCCTTTGCAGGAAAAGTAGGCTTGAAACAAGTAAGTTTAGGAAGCTATGTGAGTCCTAATCAAGTGCTAACTACTTTGCAGAGTCCGCAGCTTTTAGTGGATTTCAATGTTCCTGAACAATATCTAAGCAAAGTACAAATAGGAAACATCGTTGAGGTATTGGTAGAGGGTAGTTCAGTAAAATATCAGGCTCGCATTCTTGCCACTGAACAACAAGTTAATATTAGCACCCGAAATCTTAAAGTTAGAGCTAAAATTGAAAATGGCGATAAAAATCTAATGGCAGGTATGTTTGCACGTGTAATGTTAGGAGGAAATGAAAAACAAAATACCATTCTCATACCTACTATGGCAGTTATACCTGAAACAAGAGGCAAAAAAGTAGTAGTTATTCGCAAAGGTAAAGCTGAATTTGTAAGCATTGAAACAGGATTACGTAAAGAAAGTGAGGTTCAGGTTTTGAATGGCTTGCAAGCAGGCGATACGATTGCCGTTACAGGTTTATTGTTTTTGAAACCTAATAGTAATGTGCAAATCAGAAAATTACGTGAATAGAATGTGTTTTTTATGCGTAGAGACGTAAAATTTTACGCCTCTACGATAATGAGTATGGTGGCAATCACAAAATTTCCTCTAAAATTGTTTGTTTGGTTTCTTGCAAATTTTCTGCCTCTAATCCCTGAATTTTTTTGCCTGTATAAGCAATGAACATATTTTTTTCCTGCAAATATCCCTTGATTTCGTGTAATTTTTTCAATGTGATTGTTCCGACAGCATACTTGTAATTTTCAGAATGATAAAGTTCTGAAATATGTTCAAAGGGAATATGAGCAAGTTCTTTTTCTTCGTTGTAACGTAGATATATTTCCAAAAGAACTTTCTCGGTAAATTTCAAATGTTTGTTCCAGTGGCATTTTTTGTATTCGTAGCGATAGTTGTATAAGGAGGCTGAAATATCTGAAAGCACCGCTGAGCCTGTGGGATGCCCGCCTGCTCCTTTACCTATGAAAATTTGTTTTTGCGAGAATGCCGCCTCCACAATCACCCCATTTGTTTCATTTTCTACGTGATACAAAGGATGTGAACTATCAATGAATTGAGGCATTACAAAAACAACCACTTCATCAGGTTTTACTCTTTCAGCATGGTTGATGAGTTTAACTTTTAAGCCTTTTTCTTTGGCATATTGTAAATCTTGCAAAGAAAATTGTTCTATGCCGTAGTTAAAAACTTTATCAGGGCTAACCAATAAGCCAAAAGCGTGCAGCGTGAGAATACATAATTTGTATTTGGCATCAAAACCAGCTACATCCAAAATAGGATTGGACTCGGCAAAACCTAATTCTTGGGCTTTGCGTAAAGCTACTTCATAGCTCAAATTTTCTTGGGCAATTTTAGTCAGAATGTAGTTAGTTGAACCATTGAAAATGCCACTGATAGCGTATAAATGTTCGTTATCATAGTACTCTTCCAAAGTACGAATGATAGGAATGCTACCACAAGCAGCAGCTTCGTACAATAGAGGGGTTTGATATTCTGCTTGCAATGCTAATAGTTCAGCAAGATGTTCAGCAAGCATTTTTTTATTTGCCGTAACCACAGGTTTTCGGCGTTTGAGTGCCTCTGCTACAATAACAAAAGCTTCGTCTGCATTATCAATTAGTTCTACTACCAAGTTGATTTCGGGGTTATCCAAAATTTCGTAGGCGTTGGTAGTGAAGTACGATAAATCAATGGGGCGTTTTTTTTCGGGATGCTTAATACAAATACGCTTGATTTCAGCGGGGAAGTTAGCGTTCTTGTTCAAAATGTCGTATAGACCTTGACCTACACAGCCAAAGCCAAACAAACCAATTTTCAAATTTTTTCGGTTCATAGCAAAAAAGAATTTGGGGTTTAGAGTTTTGCCTATCTGCCAATAGGACTTTCCTTGCTTCTTTTTTGCCACTGTAAAGTTATTATTTGTTTTCAAACTTACAAACTTTCTTTGCGAAAAAATGTTTGGCTTTTTGGGGTAAAGTTTATATTTTTCTCGCCAAATTGAAATATTATGGCAAAAATTCTTGTAATTGATGACGAACCTGCTATCCGAAATGCTTTGCGAGGAGTTTTAGAAGATGAAAAACACGAAGTTGCCGAAGCCAAAAACGGCGAAGAGGGGCTTCAAATGCTCACTGAATATGATTTTGATGCCGCTTTCTGCGATATAAAAATGCCCAAATTAGATGGCATGGAACTTTTACGCAAGTTTAGTAAATTGGGCAAACACACACAAATTATTATGCTCTCGGCTCATGGCAATATAGAAATGGCAGTGGAAGCTACTAAATGTGGTGCTTATCATTTCTTGGAAAAACCACCCAACTTGCAAAATTTACTTGTTACACTTCGTAACGCTTTGGACAAAAACAACTTAGTGCAGGAAAACAAGTCTTTGAAAAAGACGATTAGCAAAGTAGTTAGTCGGAAGTATGAGATAGTGGGCGAGTCGGAGCCAATGAAACAACTCAAAGCGGATATTCATAAAATTGCAACCTCAGGGGGTTCTCGCGTATTGATTTTAGGTCCT
>JANWZC010000253.1 GCA_025054975.1 Raineya sp. | reverse complement strand
TGATAGAGGGGAAAATGTTCAATCTTACCCAAGCGGAACAACTAGACAATTCCACCACAAATATGCTGTGATTGATGCGGTACTTACTACTTCAGACCCTATGGTAATTACGGGTTCTTTCAACTGGACAAGCTCTGCGGAAAATAGCAATGATGAAAACCTGCTCATCATTCATGATGCTCGCATTGCCAATATGTACCGACAAGAATTTGGAGAGCGTTGGTTTGAGGCTACTAATTTCCGTGACGCTTATCTACTTGCTCTTGATGAACCAAATGATGTAAGTGGGGCAGTGATTTATCCTAATCCTTCACAAGGTAAATTTACGATTCGTTTGAGCGAGAATCTTTATTCTTCTGTTCATATACGAATTGTAGATTTACAGGGTAAGGTGATTGAGGAGCAAAACTTGGCTGTTAGCGGCAGAAACTTGCAAGTGAATACTACGTTATCCAAAGGTATGTACGTATTGCAGTTGAATATTGAGGGTAAAACCTTTACAAGAAAATTAGTTATTACAGAATAGTTTGAAATTCAAAATTTTACGCTTATGAAAAAAAATATTTTCTTGATTTTGTCTCTTTTTGGATTACTTTTTGCTTGTAAAAAGTATGAATTCGTAGAACCGAAAAGCTTGCGTGAGACTATCCAAAAACTTTGGATATTGCAAAAAGTAGAAGTTACAGAAAACGGCTTACCCGCCGATGATGTAGCCAAATACAATGGTTTTACGATAAAATTTGAAGGAGAAAAGTATTTCGTAAGTAATGGTTTTGAGGCTTTCCCTTTGCCCGAAGGTCGTTGGGGATTTGATGATTTGGCTTTCTCCATCATTGATTTTGACGGACAAGTGAAAGCTACCGTTACCAAACTTGATGCCAGCAATCTACATTTTACCTTCACACGTAAAGGCAGAACCATCAATGGCAGAATACCCGACAGAACCTTCAAATTTGAACTTGTAGCGTTTAGATAGTGGTTGAAAGACTGCTTTTTTGAAATAAATACAAAGATTTGTAAAAAAAATCAAAATTTTTTTTGGTAGATTTCAAAAAAATCGCTTATATTGCACTAATAATTTGTTCAAGTAAAACCTTAAAAACTGGTAATTTTATGAAAAGCACGAAAATTCTACTCTTTGTAGCTCTTTTGGGAATAGTCTTCTCAGCTGGAAAATGCAAAAAGAAGGACAAGGGAACAACTACTCCTGGAATTAAGGGAAATTGGAAGATTGTTTCTATCACCAATTCTGCGGGTGCTACTCCTGCCAACCTCGCCAACATGGTAAATGGTATAGCCTCTTTCGGAGACACAAATTATGAATTCAAAAATAATTCAGGAGGCTCTGCTGAAACAGGTACCTATGTATATGATGCTAATGCTAAAACATTAACCGTTACTCCTGCTGGTACCTCTGTATTTACCAACGCAAATGCTCAATACACCTTTGAAGCTGAACTTGCTTCTCCTAATCTGACTTTGCGTGTAAATATTGCCCCCGCAGGCAAGCCTGCTAATATAATTACTGTTAGCTTGCAAAAACAAGAGTAAGGTTTATAGCTTGTAGCTTTTAAGAAATAGAAAGGCAGAACACCGAAGTTCTGCCTTTTTGGCTATGGAGTGTAGTAAAACAGAAACTTATGAAAAAAGTTCTACTACTTGTAACGTTACCTTTTTACACTGCACACATTTTATTAGCTCAATTTGGTAAATTGGGTAGTCAGACAATTAGCTCGCCCAACGTTATTTTGAACCAATATGCTGTCCTACAAACTAATGCTTCCGTAGGAAATACACAAATCAATGTCTCCAACGTTGCAGACCTCAACAACCCTTCTCCCCTTGAACGTGGTGATTTATTGCTTATTATCCAAATGCAAGGGGCAAGCATAGATAACTCTAATACTATCAACTACGGAAACATTACGGCTTACAATGGTGCAGGCAATTACGAATTTGTATATGTTACACAAGTAGTAGGAAATACAATACATCTTTCTTGCCCTCTACGTTACAATTATACAACAACGGGCAGAACACAAGTTATTAGGGTGCCTCAATATCAAAATCTTACTATTTCAGCGGGGGGAAGTATTACTGCACCAGCTTGGAACGGTACAAGAGGTGGAATAGTAGCCATTTACGCAACCAATTTACAACTTAATGGCACTATCAATGTTTCGGCTTTGGGTTTCAGAGGAGGGGTATTAGATAATAGCACTACCAATAATCAAACAATTTTTGTTTCTCCTAATGCTACCGCAGGAGCAGAAAAAGGTGAAAGCATTGCAGGCTACCAGACCGAGTACAACGCTTTGGGAGGACGTTTCGGTAGGGGGGCACCTGCCAACGGTGGAGGCGGAGGCAACGGAAACAATGCAGGTGGTGGAGGTGGTGCTAACGGCGGAAATCCTGCAAATTGGTTTCGTGGGGCGGGTGTTATGTGTAGCACCTGTACAGGTAGTAGTGCTTGGAGTTTAGACCCTGATTTTGTTGCTAATGGTAATGCACTTACCAATTCAGCAGGAGGGGGTAGGGGAGGTTATACGACTTCCACTTCTAACCAAAATGCTCTTGTAGTAGCTCCAGGTGCGGCGGCTTGGGCAGGTGATAACCGCAGACCTCACGGTGGCTTGGGCGGCAGACCACTCAACATTAACCCTGAAAACCGAATTTTTTTGGGTGGCGGTGGTGGTGCAGGCGACCAAAACAACAATGCAGGTGGTAGAGGTGGCAATGGCGGAGGTATAGTGTTTTTAGTAGCCAACCAAATTACAGGAAACGGACAGGTGCTTGCTAATGGCGAAAATGGTCAAAACACCACAGGTACTCACGCAGACGGAGCAGGAGGAGGCGGTGCAGGTGGAAGTGTAGTCATCAAGGCAAATAGTGTAAGCAACCTCAATATTCAAGCAAGAGGTG
>JANWZC010000252.1 GCA_025054975.1 Raineya sp. | reverse complement strand
TGCTTACAAAGATAGCCCGAAAGATAAATTTATCATCGTAGAATACGACATCACCAACGACTCCACACGCACTATCCCTAATCTTTACGCAAGTATTTTTACAGATTTTGATTTACAAGAATATGCTCGCAATCGTGCAGACTGGGATAATGCACGTAAAATGGGTTATGTGTATCATTACCTTAATGGCATGTATGCAGGTATTCGTTTGCTTACTGAACAAAGTCCTAATTACTATGCTTTCAACAACAATGGTAGCAGTGGCTCTATCAATTTATATGATAGCTTCACCAAAACCGAAAAATTTACGGCTACTTCCAATGGACTTCTACGCACCCAGGCAGGTATGAGTGGCTTGGGAACTGATGTTTCCATTGCCGTAGGAGGTACTATTACGAATTTAGCACCTCAGGCTATGCGTAAAATTGCTTTTGCGTATGTAGCAGGCAATAGTTTAGCTGAACTACAAGCCAATGCAGACGAGGCTTTGAATACATTTTTAGAAGTCAATACTACGCCTTTACCCAATATTGCGAGCAATTTTGTAGTTTGTCAAGGAGATAATTTAGTGTTAGCTCCTACAAATGGTAGTACTTTTGATTTTTATGATAGCTTTCCACTTACTACACCTATTCATACGGGAAATTCTTTGACTCTCTATAATATTACTTCCAATCGCACTATTTACATTGTAGGGCGTGATAGATATTATCCGAGTCCTGTGAAAGTGGTTAATATTTCAGTAGCTCCTTTGCACAATGCCGTTTTGATAGCTACTCCTTACGCAGGTACTACGTGGCTTTTTGAAGATTATAGTGGAAATATAAGCAGTTCGGAATGGAATTTTGGTGATGGCAATGTAGCCGTAGGAAATCCCGTAGTGCATACCTACGCACAAGCAGGTTCCTATCAAGTTACGCTCAAAAGTACAAGTTTGCAAGGTTGTGAAGGCACTACTACCAAAACCATCAGTGTGGTGCTTTCTTTGAATGAACAACCTGCTCCACTACAAATCTATCCTAATCCTGCCAAAGAAGAAGTTTTTGTGAAAGGAACCAATAACTTTTCTTGGGAACTACTAAATGTTGTTGGAAATATTGTGCAGAGGGGAGAAAATCACATTCGTATTCGCCGAGAACTTGCCAATGGCTTATATTACTTGAAAATCACTTTGCCCACACAAGAAAGTAGGGTATTCAAATTAAGATTAGAAAGATAGTTATACTTGTACTCAAAAAAACTTGATTTTGAATCCTTCTTTTAGCATTTCGGCTTGTTGAGCAAGCCCAAATACATACACTCTACGACCCACAAAAAAGTGCCTTGATGATTTTCTATCAAAAAACCACTTTGCATTGATATAATAACAGAGTTTGTTTTACAACATTCTACAAAAATTAAAAATTTGAATTGTTAATTCACATACGAAAAACTTACATCTCCACTATTTTGTGGAGGTTTTTGAAAGTTTGTGTTATTATCCATTTCGTAATCAGTTTTATCAGCGGGTATAGCCCAAAAAGTTGCATCAGGAGTAACCAAGGCATAACGATAATCGTCTTTTTCAAAATTAGCGATGCCCGGACGCCGTACATCTGGAATAACCTGTACTGAGTAAATCTCTTCTACACTGGTTTCGTATTTAATGTAGCCCACTATGCTTCCGTGAGGCAAATACATAATAGCTACTCCTGCAAATACAGACTCTTTGGAAATAGGCAAATTTTGAAAAGTTTTGCTGGAAGTACGCAATTTAGATAAACCTATGAAGGCATAATCTTCATAAATGCCCATACCTCTTACAAAACCGGGAAATTTGTAAATTTCTCGTTTTTCACCACTTTTCGGATTGATTTCCAGAAGTTTCCCCGTCCCCGACTCCAATACTAAAACTTTATCTTTGTAGATTTTAGGTGTGTGAGGCATACAAAGCCCCGTAGTAACAATTTCATTTGTATCAACATCTATTAAAATTCCTCCATTTACTTTATGCTCACGCCATTTCATAGGTTCGTTGGTGGCGGCAAGAGCCGTAACATATTTAGGCTTACCATTTTGCACAGCCATGCCGTTTAGGTGACAACGGTCGCCTGGCTCAAGGTCAGTAACAAAGTGAGGCTTCCATTTAGGCTCAAAGCTAAATTTATCATTGATGAGAGCCAGACAAGAAAACTGCGTATTCACTGCCCATAATCCTTCATCGCCCCATTCTAAATCGTGTAAATCCAAAAAACCCGTATAGTAAGTAGCTCTTGGTACATACAAAGTTTCATAAGTGTTGGGTTTAGCAGGATAGCGAGGAGCAAGGGTTCTATCATGAGAAAAGACCACTACCGTATCAGCCGTAGCAATGGCTAAGTAGTTTGCTTTGAGGGCTATTCCCATTGCTTTTCTAAAATTGCGAGGCAATTGTATCAAGCGTTCTGTATCGGTAGCACTCAAAAAAACGAGCTTTCCTGCCTGATAGGTGCTTAAAACTATTGTAGCATTGAGTTGCCACAAAAATTCAGGAATATTGGGCGAATAGGTGCAAGTAAATGGTGGGTAAGGTTTATTTGTTGTCATTTTAGAAGATTTTTGGGATAAAAATTTATGTGAAATTTTCTGTAAATGTGCAAAATCAAACTCTTAAAAATAGAACTTTTCAAACTTCTAATCAAAATGTTTTTTCACAAATCCGTCAAAACCTGCTTTACGAATTACCTCTAATTGTTTTCTACCTGTTTCTTCATCGTTGAATGCTCCTACTAATACTCTGTAAATTCGTTTTTGATTCCAACCCACTTGAATATAAGTTTCTTGGATACCTGCTTTTTGGAGGTCTTTGCAGAGGTCTTTGGCATTTTCCAAATCTCCATAAGAGCCAACTTGTATGCCCATACCTTTGGGATTTTTCTTTGTTCCCCAAAGGCTGTATGTATTTCCTGTCAGAAACGTAGTATC
>JANWZC010000251.1 GCA_025054975.1 Raineya sp. | reverse complement strand
GCCTTCTTTTTGCAGAGCCAAGCCCCAACGTTGCAAAGCCCCTCTGAACTCCGAAGGTTGCAGGTAGTCTTTTTCACTGGGGAATACAGAAAGCAGTAAAGCGAAAATAATCATGATTTTCAGGGAAATAGTGAGAGCCAAAAAGGGATTAGTGCCGTACTCGCAGGTATAGTCCAAAAAGCGATTGAATTGCCACTCAATAAGGAGGGCAAAATTAGTGCGGTCTTTTGAGGCAAGGTAGCCAAGCCTACGAGTTTCAAGACGTTTGAGAAGTACAAAGCAGGCATTGGCAGAGGCTCTATCTTTTTGGTCTTGGTACATTTTGTAGAATTTGTTGTAGTAGGTGAGCAGATGTTCGTACTCAACGCTATCAGCAAGTTGTTCGGGGGTGTTGCCGTAATAGACGGTGGTTTGTTTGCCTCCTATTTCTGTACTCAAACCTTTTTTGAATTGCTTAAAGGGCATAAAGGCGTTTTCAAAATTGATAATATTTCGCTCAAAGCCGCTTTTAGCACTGCCACTGCCCAAAGAGAAATCATTATTGAATTGATTATTTTCCAAGAAAATCTCTTCGGTGATTTTTGTGCCTATGATGTAAAAATGTGAATTAAACAATGAATTTGTAATGATAAGCTTTTCGCAATTTACGTCCTTGATGCCAGCTCTGCTCCACAAATTAGGATTTTCTTTTTTCCATTCTTCAGGGATTTTTTCAAAGGTACAGCTATCTATCTGAATTTTCTCTATTGTTGACTTCGTAATTGTAATTCCACTATTTTGCTTCTCTTTAGCCTCAAAGATACATTTGTGAATGTTTATTTGAGCTTTCTTTACTTCAGTTATATTCAATCTTTGTATATTACATTTATCAAATAAAATTAAGTCAATGGCTTTGCCGTAAATTTCAACTACATTGATGTTGGATTGATGAAATTCTACTGATTTTTTTATTAAACCCTCTTCCTGTTTATTTGAAGCTGAATTGTTTGAAATTCTCAAAATAATCTTGTTTATATCACATTTGTCAAATTTGATATGATTTTCATCATCAATAATTTGAGAATTGATAAAGAGGGCTTGAAATAAGCAGTAATGAAAAATTGGAAAAGTAGAATAAATTTTTTCATCTCTTTGTATATTTACTTGACTATCAATTTCAAATCTTACTTCTTTTTTAAATTCAATGTGATGGGTTTTGAAAAATGTGTATGTCTCTTCCTCTAACTGTCCAATTTGCCATAATACATTCTTAAAAACAATTTCTCTATCTATTTTTATTGTTGATGTATCTTCATAATAGTACATCCTTGACAAGTCGGCAGTGCTGTAATAGATTTCTGCATTTTCAAGATAGTAGGTTGAATTTGTTTGCTTTTGAATTTCGTTGAATAGCTCGCTGTAAGAAAGGCGACGTTGATTTTGTTGGGCATTTGCTACATTCACTACCCATATACAGAAGATAACGAGAGAAATTTTTTTCATATTAATGTAATTTTAGAGTTTTTTTACTTTTCTAAAAAAGTAAAAAAACTCTAAAAATCAAAATTTTAAACACCAAATAATTCAGAATTAGCTTATCACTTTTTTCTCTCTACCCATAATTCCCATTTATAGTTCTGAAAGGCTTCAAAATGTTCATAGCCTGAGTTAGATATGACACCAGAGGCTTGAGCAGTATAATATAACTCGCCAGAATTTACAAAAGTTACTTTAGTAGAGTAAGGTGGAAGCATGATAGTTTTATTTTCAAGAATAAGTTTAATATTGTATGATGACAAGTTTTCAATTACTACGTTTGAGACATTTTTTGATGTCATTTTTGTATTATGTAGGTAACTGGAGCCAATATTGTCAGACTGCTTCAACAAACTTCTTATTTCAAAAATAGCCTCTTCCGTTAGATTTGTCATATTTTCTTCTATCTTATGAGAGCTAATAGAAAAATAGTATTCATCGTTTGACTGATTATATTTTGTGAAACAATAGTACTTTAATAATTCTGTTATTTTTTCATGTAGGAATTCAGAATCATTCAAATAAGATTGCCCAAAAACTACTTGACTTGCATAACCAAGTAAGAAAATTTTTAATAGCAAAAACTTTTTCATGTTCTTGGTATTTTTTGCAAAGTTAATGAAAAAAATGAAAAATAAAACTTTAATTGATTTATGTATATTGATAAAAACTTAATTATAAAAAACGGCGACGAGGTTTTTGTTGTGCTTCGGCAATGCTCACCAGCACGCACACAAGGAGAAAATACAAACGTTTCATAACTTTTTAATTTTTAACTTTTTCACACAAAAAAATAAAAACTCCTTGAAAAAACAAGTTTTCAAGGAGTAGAGAGGCTATTTATTTCGCAACTTACAAACCAAGTAAGGCTTTGTAAGCATCTGCGTCCATGAGATTGTTCAATTCTTCAAGGTTTTTGGGTTTAATTTTAATCATCCAACCTTTGCCGTAAGGGTCTGTATTCACTAATTCAGGACTGCCCGTAAGAGCCTCGTTCAATTCTACAATTTCCCCACCAATAGGCATGAAAAGGTCAGAAACGGTTTTTACTGCTTCTACCGTGCCAAAAACAGCATTAGCTTCCAGCGTTTGCCCAAGTGTATTGATATCTACATAAACAATATCCCCAAGTTCTTTTTGGGCGTGGTCGGTAATGCCAATGTACGCAAATTCACCTTCTATGCGTACCCATTCGTGTTCTTTGGAGTATTTGAGGTCTTTGGGAAAATTCATAAGAGTTTATACTTTTTGTGGAACAATAAACAACGAACTAATAGACTCGTACTCATGCACACTGCGAATAGCTTTGGCAAAAAGTGGAGCAACACTCAACACCTTAATTTTAGGACTTTCTCGTTTGAGCGGTATCGTATCGGATACAATCACTTCTTCCAATACAGAGTTTTCAATGTTTTCATAAGCCTTTCCT
>JANWZC010000250.1 GCA_025054975.1 Raineya sp. | reverse complement strand
TTGAGCCAAGAGAACAATCAAAGCAGTTTGACGCAAAAGAGCCGATTTACCTGCCATATTGGGTCCCGTAATAATGATGATTTGTTGTGTTTCTGTATCCAAATACACATCATTCGGAACGTATTGTTCTCCCAAAGGTAGTTGGCGTTCAATGACGGGGTGTCTGCCTTGCCGAATATCCAAAATATCAGTATCATTGATTTCAGGGCGGTGGTAACCATATTTCAAACTGCAATAAGCAAAATTAGCAAGGACATCAATGCCTGCAAGAATTTTGGCATTGTGTTGGACATCAGCAATATTAGCGGCACAAAATTCTACAAGGTCAAAAAAGAGGGTTTGTTCTATGGTGCAGATTTTTTCTTCGGCGGTCAGGATTTTTTCTTCATAGATTTTAAGTTCTTCGGTGATGTATCTTTCGGCGTTGGTGAGGGTTTGCTTGCGTGTCCAATCGGCGGGAACTTTGTGTTTGTTGGCATTAGAAACCTCCAAATAATACCCAAAAACTTTATTGAATTGCACTTTTAGGCTCGTAATACCTGTACGTTCAATTTCTCTTTGGGCAATAGCTTCAAGATGTTCTTTACCTGAATGAAGTAAGTCGTGCAATTCGTCTAATTTTGCACTAACACCTCTTTTTATCATTTTGCCTTGATTGCTCTGCGAGGGGGCATCATCAAGTAAGATGCTTTCAATTTTTTCTGCAATATGAGTTACCTCACGCAAGTTTTGAATAAACTTTTGTAAAATAGTTTGAGCCGTTTCCGTAACCTGCGGAAGCATAGCAAGCATAAGTTTGCGGATAGGCTCAATTTGGAAAAGAGATTTTTTGAAAAAAGCTAATTCCTTGGGGTTGATACGCCGAGAGGCAATTTTAGAAACCAAGCGTTCTACATCACCTACTTGGCTGAGTATTTGGCGGATTTGGTCTAAAATTTCGGGATTTTGGCAAAAGGCTTCTACAATCGTAAGACGCTCCTCAATTTTGCTGATGTCTTTGAGTGGCATAGCAATCCAACGGCGAAGCAATCTGCCACCCATAGGGGTTTGGGTGTGGTCTAAAATTTCTACCAAAGAAACTCCTTTTTCTTGTTGTGGAAAAAGTAGTTCAAGGTTGCGAATGGTGAACTTATCCAACCAAACATAGCGTTCGGAGTCCAAACGAGAGAGTTGTGAGATATGGCTAATTTGGTGATGTTCGGTTTCGGCAAGATAATGCAAAATAGCTCCTGCCGCAATTACACCCAAAGGCATATGGTCTATGCCGAAACCCTTAATGGTTTGCGTTTGGAAGTGGTTTTTGATTTTATTTTCTGCAAAATCGTATTGAAAAACCCAATCATCAAGAAAAAAATGATTCCACTCTTCACCCAAAATTTCCTTGAAATGTGTTTTAAGGGGTTTAGGGAAAAGGATTTCGGCAGGGCGAAAACTTTGCAGAAGTTTATCAATGTATTCTTTTTCGCCTTGCGAGGTCATAAATTCTCCTGTGGAAATATCTAAAAAGGCTATGCCGAACAGATTTTTTTGCGGTACAATAGCACAGAGATAATTATTTTGCTTTACTTCCAAAACGTTATCATTGAAAGCTACTCCTGGTGTGATTAGCTCTGTTACCCCTCTTTTGACAAGCCCTTTAGCAAATTTAGGGTCTTCTAACTGGTCGCAAATAGCTACTCTTTCGCCTGCACGTACCAATTTGGGCAAATAATTATCCAAGGCATGATGTGGAAAGCCTGCAAGTTCTATTTCACCTGCGGCACCATTGTTACGTTTGGTAAGTACAATGCCTAAAATACGACTCGTTTTAATAGCATCTTCTCCAAAAGTTTCGTAAAAATCTCCCACTCTAAAAAGTAGTAAAGCCCCTGGATATTTTTTTTTGAACAAGTTATATTGCTTCATGAGGGGGGTTTCTTTTTCTTTCATAGCTTTGTAGCTTTTTGAAGGCTCAAAATTAGTAAATTCAGTTGAAACAGCAGGCAAATTTGAAAATAAAAAGCCTCACTACACGTGAGGCTTCTGTATTTATTTCACTTAAAACCAAACCTTAATCAAGGATTTCGGTAATTTGTCCTGCACCTACGGTTCTACCACCTTCACGGATAGCAAAACGCAAACCTTTTTCCATTGCTACTTTGTTAATGAGTTTTACTTCAATAGTAAGGTTATCGCCAGGCATTACCATTTCAACGCCATCAGGAAGTTTGATTTCACCAGTTACGTCAGTGGTTCTCAAATAGAATTGAGGACGATATTTGTTAAAGAAAGGCGTATGACGACCACCTTCTTCTTTTGAAAGCACGTACACTTCGGCTTTGAAATGAGCGTGAGGTGTTACGGTGCCAGGCTTGCAAATTACCATACCACGGCGGATTTGATTCTTTTCAATTCCACGCAACAACAAACCTACGTTATCACCAGCTTCACCTCTATCCAAGATTGTGCGGAACATTTCCACCCCTGTTACAGTAGATTTCAAACCTTCTGCACCCATACCCAAGATTTCTACGGGGTCTCCTGTTTGAACCACGCCTCTTTCAATACGACCTGTAGCTACTGTACCACGACCTGTAATAGAAAACACATCTTCAATAGGCATCAAGAAATCTTTATCTATCAAACGAGGAGGAATAGGAATCCAGTTATCTACTGCATCCATGAGTTGCTCTACGGTAGCTACCCATTTAGGGTCTCCATTTAAGGCTCCTAATGCAGAACCACGAATTACAGGGATATTATCACCATCAAACTTATAAAAGTTGAGCAATTCACGGATTTCCATTTCTACAAGGTCAAGTAGCTCAGGGTCATCCACCAAATCTACTTTGTTCATAAATACTACCAACTGAGGCACACCTACTTGACGAGCCAAAAGAATATGCTCACGGGTTTGAGGCATAGGACCATCCGTAGCAGCAACCACCAAAATTGCACCATCCATCTGAGCTGCACCTGTAACCATGTTCTTCACGTAGTCGGCGTGACCAGGACAATCTACGTGGGCATAGTGACGGGTTGCAG
>JANWZC010000024.1 GCA_025054975.1 Raineya sp. | reverse complement strand
TGTAGCGTTTGAATAGAATCCACAATGACAATATCAGGCTCTAAATTTTCAATTTGTTTGAAAATGTTTTGAGTGGAGGTTTCGCAAAGCAAATAACATTCCGAACCTTTTTGTTCAAGGCGTTCGGCACGCATCTTGATTTGCTGTTCGATTTCTTCGCCTGAAATATACAAAACTCGCTTGCCTTGCAATCCCAAAGCAATCTGTAACATCAAAGTTGATTTGCCAATGCCTGGTTCTCCCCCAATCAATACCAACGAACCTGCTACAATACCACCACCTAACACCCTGTTCAATTCTTTATCAGGAGTGAGCAGACGGGGTTGAGCCTCAAAATCTACTTCGGAAAGCAGTTTGGGTTTATTGCTAATTTTAGTGGAAGTACTACTTTTCCATTCGCCTTTGGTGGGTTCGCTTTTTTCCAAAATCTCTTCTACAAAAGTATTCCACTGCTGACAAGAAGGACATTTGCCCAACCACTTTGGCGATTGATACCCGCAACTCTGACAAAAATACGTTGTTTTAGTTTTTGCCACGAAAATTTAGTTTTTAGGCTTGAAAAATACGAAAATTCACAACAACTGCATACTTTTTGCTCAAAGAAACAAACAAAACCGCTAAAAACTTTTTCATCAGACCAAAAATCATTAACTTTGGTAAAAAAATGCAGTTGTGAAAAAAGTTGTGTTACTTTTCTTTTGGGGATTTTTTTCGGTAGCAATAGCCCAGCAAGACCCCCTCTATACGCAATATGTGTTCAATACGGCCGCTATCAATCCTGCGTATGCGGGTAGCAATGAATTGCTGAATATGGGACTTTTATATCGCAAGCAATGGGCAGGAATTACGGCTTCACCTACTACTGCAACTTTGGGCATAGATGCTCCTTTATTGCAAAATCGTTTGGGGGCGGGTTTGCTTTTGGGTTTAGATAAAGTCGGCAAAACTCAAAGTTTTGAACTTTCTACGCAGTATGCTTATCGTATCCCAACGGCAAACAATGGCAATTTGGCTTTAGGCTTGCAAGCAGGCTTTACGCAATATAGCTTTCGAGGAGCAGAACTGATTTACAACTCCTCACAACTCAATGGCAATGGCAGTTTAAGTAGCGACCCTGTTTTAGAGGAAAACCTTAACCGAACTCTTTTTAATGTAGGGACAGGCATTTGGTTCAATAATGAACGTTTTTTTGCAGGTTTTTCGGTGCCGCGTATCATTACGCATCGCTTTTCAGAAAATACGCAAGGGCTTTTGCAAAGCCAAGCAAGGCAATACCGACACTACTTTCTGATGGCGGGATATGTTTTTGAGATTAGTGAGCAGTTTCAGCTCAAACCTTCTGCTCTTTTGCGAGCCGTGGAAGCCGCTCCTTTGAATTTTGATGTTACCTTGCAATCTTGGTTCAGACAGAAATTTGGAGTGGGTTTAGCGTATCGTCATAGTGCAAGCATGAGTGTTTTATTTGAGTTCAATACGCTGAAAGGATTGCGTTTCAGTTATGCGTATGATTTCCCAACAACAGCCCTCAATAGACATACTTTGGGAAGCCACGAAATAATGATTCGCTATCAGAAGCCACTCAAAAACACCCCACAACGCAAAAAAATTAAATCCGATACCCCCCAAGAAGATGATGAGGAAGATGAAATTATTATTTCGCCTCGTTTGTTTTAGTTGTGTGTATTTGAAGGTGGCATTTGCCCAAAAGCCTGTTTTCAAACATTATTCGCGTGTCAATGGCTTGCAAAGCGATTATGTCAATGCTTTGTACCAAGATAGCAAAGGTTTTTTGTGGATTGCTTCGGATAAAGGGGTGAGCCGTTTTGATGGCAAAGATTTCTTGCATTTCAATACCGATAATGGTTTGCCCGCTAATATGATTTTGAACATTGCAGAAGATAGCTCACAAAATATTCTTTTGCAAGTATATGAAAAAGGTATTTTTTGTATCAGCCCCGAACTCAAAATTTCACCTTACACCCCTCAAAAAGTAGCCTTGCAAAAGCAGAAAGACTATTTTAGTTCCTTTCTTTCGCCCAATAGAGAGTTGGTAAAAGTTATTTTACCCAATCCCGAAGAAGCCAAAAATGCCGAATTTTTTGACTTCAAAGATTATGAACAAAACACTTGGATAGGTATTTTTGGCAAAGGTATTTTTCGCTATATTCCTTACCTTGAAACCTACGAAGTCAATGATGAAATCACCAATTTGTATCAAGATGAAAAACAAATCTACTTTTTAGGCAAAAAAGGCATACACATTTTTTCTGCAAACGGCTCTAACTTTCGTTTCTTGCCTTTGCCTGATAGCCGAGCCTTGCAATTTTGGAATGAAAAATTTTTCATAGGAACGCTTTATGACTGGTATGAACAAAATCATTTGCAGAATCTCACAAAAGGCACGCATTGCACAGGCATTGCTGATATAGCTATCAAGGCGGGTAAAATGTGGGTTGCCACTTTTGGAAAGGGCATAATTGTATGGTCGGGTGATAAAAAAGATACACTCACCACCTCCAACAGATTAGTTAGCGATAATTTAGAGAAAATTCACTTGTCGCCTTCGTATGTATGGGTGAGTACGTATGGCAATGGCATTAGCCGTATCAATCCGCAGACTTTGGAAGTTAAAAATTTTACGCAAAAAGAAGGTTTGCTCTCTAATACCATTTATGATGTTTTCCAAGAGAAATCTAATATTTTTTGGATAGCTACCGAAAAAGGCATTAGCATTTTTGAAAATGACAAAGTTTTCGTAAAAATTGAAAGTCAGGAAAAAATTTTAAGTGTGTTTCGTTATCAGAATATTATTTGGGCTGTTTCGGATAAATATTTGTATCAGATTTCTGAAAAAAGGGAACTTTACAAATTAGCAGGTATTTATTTAGTGCCACCTTTGCAGAATTTAGCTATCAATCGCGTTATTGCCAAAGAGAATTTTGTGTATATTCTCACTAATCAGGGAGTTTTTCGGATAAATTTGGATAAAATACTCCATTTGCCCAATACGCAACCTCGTTTGCAACTGCTTTCGGTAAGCAGTGGCAAAGAAAATTTGTTTTGGCAAAAAGGTAAAATACTTGAAATTCCTCCCAAATACAATCATCTATCTTTTCATTTTGCCTTATTGAGTTTTTTGAATGAAAATGAAAATAGCTTATGCTATCGTATTTTGGGAAAAGATAGCCTTTGGAACAATCTGCCGAGTAGTCATCAAATTCATTTGCGAAATTTGGATTACGGCAATTTTATTTTGCAAGTGAAAATGAAAAATGCCTTGGGCATATCTTCTGAAACTTTGGCAATTCCTTTGATTGTAGAAAAACCTTTTTGGCGAAAATGGTGGTTTATTACGTTGGTTGTGAGTATTGTTTTTACGTTATTTGCTTTCTTGATACGTTTTTTGGCTCAAAAAAGATTGAAAAAACGCTTGCAAGAATTAGAACTTACCCAAAAAATGCAAACCGAAAAAGAACGTATAGCACGCGAACTGCACGATAATATTGGCTCTCAACTCACGTATGTAATTACGAGTTTGGAGCAAATTGATAAAGAAACGAACACTGAAAAGCAAAATCAACGTATTAACGAACTTTCTGCATTTACTAAGCAAACTATTAGTGAATTACGCGAAACTATTTGGGCTATCAATCATACCGAAATCAATAGTGAAAATTTGCTTTCTCGTATTCAGGAAACTATTTGGCGGTACAATCAGAACCTTACAGAGACTAAAATTCTTTTGCAAAATCACCTACAAAGCGATTTCAAACTAAATTCATTAGAAGCCCTGAATATTTTTCGGATTTTCCAAGAAAGTCTTAATAACGCACTCAAACATAGCAAGGCAAAGGAAATTTATGTAATTTTGCATAATACGGAAAAAGTTTTTGTGCTGGTGGTGCAAGATAACGGCATAGGCATTCACCTTGACGAAACAAAATTAGAAAGACATTACGGCTTGAAAAATATGCAAAAAAGAGCCAAAGAAATAAATGCAGAGTTTCGCATAGAGGCTATGCCACAAGGTACGAAAGTAACTTTGAAATGCTTTTTGAGTTAAAACAAAAACCGAAAGAAAGCGTTATTTTAAGGAATTTTTTACAAAATGGCTTAAAATTTGCGGGGTAAATTAAAAATAAAGAATGATGAAAAAGATTGTTTTGTTGAGTGTTTTATGCTTGTTTGTTCTTTTGGCAAGAGCAAACTACATTCTTATCCCCATGGATAAGACACAAAAAAATCATTTGAAGGCTTACGGAATTGCTTACTGGGTGTTGCAGAAAATCGGACAGGAGGTAGATTGGCTACTGAATTACCGAGGTGGTAGCTTTGGCACAAAATACGACCAACGCATACAAAATGAACTTACCATTCGGGGTGTGAGTTTTCAGGTAATTTCTTCGGCTCAATACAATCAGATTTTGGCAGAAATTGCCAGTCCTTCGGCAAATATGGACGTGGTGAAGTTAGAAAAAGCCCCTAAAATCGCCGTTTATTCACCCAAAACTAAACAACCTTGGGACGATGCAGTTACATTAGTGCTTACTTACGCCGAAATTCCCTATGACCTTATCTATGACGATGAAATTATGCAGGGCAAACTCATAGATTACGACTGGTTGCACTTGCATCATGAGGATTTTACAGGACAGCAGGGTAAATTCTATGCTATGGCTCGCAATCAGGCTTGGTATGTGCAGGAAAAAAAGGAATTAGAGGCTCTTGCTAAAAAATGGGGTTTCCCAAAGGTTTCACAACTTAAATTAGCCATAGTAAAGCGAATCCGAGAATATGTGATAGGTGGTGGATTTATGTTTGCTATGTGTTCGGCTACAGACACCTTTGATATTGCCCTTGCCGCCGAAGGTGTAGATATTTGCGAAAGTATGTACGATGGCGACGGTGCCGACCCACAAGCACAAGAAAAACTTAACTTCAAAAATACTTTTGCTTTCAAGGATTTTCGCTTGGAGAAAAATCCCTACGTATATGAGTACTCCGATATTGACAATCAACAACACGAAAGGGGAGTTAATGAAAAAAATGACTTTTTTCAACTTTTCACTTTTTCAGCTAAGTGGGACCCAATACCTACCATGCTTACACAAAATCACGAAACCCTTATCAAAGGTTTTATGGGGCAAACTACGGCTTTCAAAAATAGGGTTATCAAGTCTGATGTAGTAATTATGGCTGAAAATAAAGTTTGCGATGAAGCACGTTACATTCATGGCATACAAGGTAAAGGCACTTGGACATTCTACGGCGGACACGACCCTGAAGACTATCAACACTTTGTAGGTGAAGAACCCACCGACCTCAATTTACACCCCAATTCACCAGGCTACCGCCTTATTTTGAATAATGTTTTGTTTCCTGCTGCTAAGAAAAAGAAACAAAAAACGTGATTTTGATAATTAATTTTTTCTTAATTTTTTGGTTACCTTTATAGCGGGAAAAGTATATACACACGAAAATAGATACTTGGTTATTCAAACACCTGTTTAACACTTTTTCATATGGAAAAAAACCTTTCTGATGGAAAGGTTTTTTTTTATTGTGGCATTACTGACATCAAATACACTTGTACGTTTAGATAAGTTCAATAAACGTTTATAAAAACAAATTGCTGTTAATTGGCGTTCTACGTCAAATTTTCTGCAAGATTTCTGCAATTTTTTCCATTTCATTTTCTTGCAAACCCACTGACGAAGGCAAACTTAAAGATTTCTCGTAAATTTCCCAACTAATATCATTTTCTTGCACATACAGACATTTTTTGTGCATAGGCAACCGATTAAGCGGATACCAAAGTTTGCGAGTTTGAATGCCCTTATCTTGCAATTTCTGAGCTATCTGTGAGCTATTTTCAAAAAGAGCTGTAAAAAGCCAATAATTAGGCTCAACGCTTTCCAAAGTCCTTTGCCAAATGGCTTTTCCAAATAAGATATTTGTGTAAAAATTGTAAATATAACGTTTTCTTGCCAAAAAGAAATCTAAACTTTCCATTTGTGCCAATCCTATTGCTGCAAGTGGATTAGGCAAACGATAATTGTAGCCAACTTCATCATGAAAATATTCCTCCTTGCTTGTTTTAGCTTGATTAGCCCAATGCCTTACTTTTTGAGCAATTTTTTCATCAGCGGTTAAGATTGCCCCACCGCCACCTGTGGTTACGATTTTATTGCCATTGAAACTCAAAATACCCACTTTGCTACAAATTCCTGCGTGTTTTTGGTGGTAAAATGAACCCAAAGCCTCTGCCGCATCTTCTACAAGAGGAATGTTAAAATTTTCAGCAATTTTCTGAATCTCTGTTAAGTTTCCGATATTTCCTAAATTATGCACCAAAACTAATGCAGAAATTCGCTTTTGGGTGGCTTTGTGAAAAGTATGCTTGCCTTTGCTATAACATTCATTTTGCAGAAATTTGAGCAGCAATTGTTCATCTAATTGCCAAGTATCAGGGCTGATATCCACAAAAATAGGCTCAGCTTGGCAATAATGAATGGCATTAGCGGAAGCTACAAAACTAATGTTTGGTAAAATGACTAAACTGTTCTCACTTACGCCAACAGCTTTTAGTGCTAAATGTAAAGCCGCTGTCCCTGAAGAGACTGCTACTACATAAGAACTTTGTGTATAATCTTGTATTTTTCGTTCAAAAGCCTCAACAAACTCTCCTGTGGTAGTTATCCAACCACTTTGCAGACATTTTTTCAAGTAAATTTCTTCTTTTCCTGTTACAAAAGGTGCTAATAGGGGTATTTGAAAATCTTGATTTTGTGTTTTTTCAAGGAAACGGATAGTAGGAATTTCAAAATGCTCCACGATTTTTATTTTTTATGTTGAGTAGGTTTGGGGTCTTTGATTTTTCTGAAACCGCGTATAGCCAAAGGTATCCAGCCCAAAATCGGAATATAATAAGCCAAAACCATTGGGTTTTGTAAAATGATTCTCAAAGTTGATCCCCAACCTAATCTCAAAGGGCTTTCAAAGTCTTGTTTTTTCACACGCACACGCTCAAACTCTGCAAATAACAAAGGCCAGCCAATAGGTACCGTATAAGGAAAATATTTGAAATATTTGAACAACATCTTGAAATGCTCACCCCATTTGTAAGGTTTTTTGCCATATTTTTTTTCTGCCTCTGTTAGCTCGGCTTGCATCTGCTCGCGAATTTTATCAGCTATTACTCGGAAGTCATCATAAGTCATTTCCTCAAAGGGTTTATTTGTCATTTCGTAAGGTTTTACACGCTTTCCCATTACAAAAGTAAGTTTGGCAGGAAAACCCATGTAAAAAAACCAAGGAAAGATGAGAATAAAAGGCGTAATCACGCCCAGAGGCAAAAAGGGTATGCCCAAAGCATTCGCAATTTTATTGACAAAATTTGAACTATATGTATAGGGATTGATGTACTCTCCATTTACCACCGATACGGGAATAATGTCTGTTTTATACTTGATAGCCATTCGTACCATAGAAGTTGAGAGCCTTTGCAGTTGGTAACGCCGATTGAAGCCTTTACCGATTCCTGGTACGCCTTCGGGGTAAATCATCACATTGAAATCGTTTTGGTGCATTAGAGTTTCAAAGTTGAGCGTAGTAGCATCTACAGCCCCTCCTACTTTTTTCCAAAAATGTTTGATTTGATAAGGGTTCATTAGCACCGAAGCCGAAAGCATAGGAGCCGTAAGCGGACGCACAGCATCAGAACCATAGTTTTTGAGTTCATGAACGCGATTGATAAAAATCATGGCATCCCAAGGAAAAGCCATTCCCGAATGATTGCTGGCAAAGATAAGCGGCCGGTCAGGATTATTACGTTTTGGATAATTGTCTTCCTCAAAACCAACAAGTTCTGAACGAAAATAGACCTTATCAATCAAACTTAAAACATCTTTAGAAAGAGCCTTGCCCAAGCGTATATCAAACAAATAATCCAACACATAAAAGTTGTTTTTTATTTCTTCGGTGAGTGTTTCGTGTCGTAACGAAGTAGTAGGAGCGTCCATAAGCATCTGTTATTTTTAAGGAATAAGCCAATTGCAGTAAGTAAGCTACTTGACAAAACTACTAAAATTTGTGAAAACTCCAAAAAAAATGCTTATGAAAGCAGTTGTTGTTAGAAAAATCCAAAAAAAATTTCAAAAAATACTACTATTTAGCTAAAACTAGTTATATTGCAAGCCAACTTTTCATGCAAACTTATTACAATTATTTATTTTCACCTAATAAAATTCTGCCAATTTATCATTAAACTTTTACGCAAATGTCATCATCAATTTGGAGAAAGAAACCTTTAAGTGCTTTTGAGGCAGATATGAAAAAAAGCGACCTCAAAAGAGTTTTGGGTAAGTGGAGTCTGACCTCTATCGGTATTGGAGCTATTATCGGTGGAGGCATTTTTGTGCTTACGGGTAAAGTAGCCTATTTCAATGCGGGACCTGCTTTGGCACTTTCTTTCGTGATAGCAGGAATTGCCTGTATCTTTGCTGCACTCTGCTACGCCGAATTTGCCTCTATGCTTCCTGTGGAAGGTTCTGCATATGCGTACGCTTATGGCACCGTAGGAGAGTTTTTTGCTTGGCTGATTGGTTGGGGGCTGATTTTAGAGTATGGCATGGGAGCTATGACAGTGGCAGTAAGTTGGTCGGGCTACTTCAATAAACTTTTGGGAATGTTTGGGCTTTCTATTCCTGCCGAATTTACCAAAAATCCTTTTGCAGGGGGGTATTTTAACTTACCTGCTTTTCTAATAGTTTGGGTGGTTACAGCTATTTTAGTAAAAGGCATTAAAGAAGCCGCAGGTACAAATAATTTAATTGTAGTCTTAAAGGTAGGTGCTATTTTATTTGTGATTTTGGTTGGAATGTTTTACATCAATCCTGATAATTGGACTCCTTTTATCCCCGAACCAAAAACACTTGTTGGTGAAGATGGTAGAGAACATCTTGCCTATGGTATAAAAGGGGTTTTCAATGGTGCTGCTTCTATCTTTTTTGCCTATATTGGTTTTGATGCCGTTTCTACGCAGGCAGGTGAAGCTATCAATCCTAAAAAAGACATGCCCTTTGCTATCTTGGCATCTTTGATAATTTGCACTATCTTGTACATTGCTGTTTCTTTGGTACTTACAGGAATGATGAAATATGATACTTTTACAGGCGAAGATTTGAAAGCTCCTGTTGCTGCTGCTTTTGAAAAACAAAATTTGGGCTGGGCGAAATATATCATTACAGCTGCTGCTACCGCAGGACTGATTTCTGTAATGCTTGTCATGATGCTTGGACAAACTCGTATCTTTTTGGGTATGGCAAAAGATGGTTTGCTTCCCGAGTTTTTCAAAACCATTCACAAAACCTTCAAAACTCCTTTCAAAAGTACTATTTTGGTAGGATTCGTAGTTTCTTTGGTTGCCGCTTTTGTGCCTTTGGATATTTTGGGAGATATGACCAGCTTTGGAACCCTTTTTGCTTTTGCTATGGTATGTGGAGCTGTTTGGCTATTGCGTGTAAAAGAACCTAATGTGGAACGTTCTTTCAAAGTACCCGCACTACCTATAATAGCTACTTTGGGGGTATTAACGAATGTATTTTTGATTATTAACTTGGACAGATTGGCTCAAATGTTAGCTCTATGTTGGATGATGGTGGGTATTGTGATTTATTTTGCATACAGTAAGCAAAATAGTAATCTGGAAAAAAATAACGTCAATTAAAAACAAAGCCCTTGTCAAAATTTATTACTTTTTTGGCAAGGGCTTCTTAAAAAATTTCTCTTTTTTCTTGTAAAATCCTTTTTTTTATCTTATCATTGCAACAAATTCATCTCTATTGAGTTATCTTGCTGAAACAAGAAAGCTGACTTTTCTACTTTCTGTTCCGAAGTTTTTTGGCAAAGCATTTGTGTGACAAAATAACTAAAATAGAATTTTCAACCTTTTTTATCTTGCAAATAATCTATGTTCTAACAAACTAATAAAAACATTCCGAAAAAATTTTTCTTGGATTATGCACACCATAGATGACCTTCGCTTGAAGTTACTTTCAGAGTTAAGAGAAATTGCTGAAACTCTGCAAATCAAAAACGCTCGCAAACTTACTAAACCTGAACTTATTGAAGCTATTATGCAAGCTCAAAGTAATGCTCCTGCTGCCACCTCCACCGAGCCTAACCCTCTCCCAACGGAAGAAACTGAAAAAAATACCAAAAAACGCAGAGGCAGACCCCGCCGCGAAAATGTCTTGGTACAAGAAGAAACAAGCAATCTGAATGGATTTTCTTTTGACGAAAGTTATACAACAGAAGAAAGCCTTCCGCAAGACTTAAAATTAGAACCTTTTGAGTTAGATTCTTTGCTTTCTGATTCACCCCAAAATGAATCAACAAGCGAAGTTTTGGAAAATACTTCACCTCAACCTTCAAAAATTCAAGCACAACCAAACTTCAAAAAAACTAATAAAGATAGACTTCGTGAATTTGACGGCTTAATTGAAAATCAAGGAGTTTTAGAGATAGTACAAGACGGAGGGTATGGTTTTTTACGTTCTCCCGATTACAACTATCTTTCCAGTCCTGATGACATTTATGTATCTCCTTCGCAAATTAAACTTTTCGGACTAAAAACAGGTGATACCGTCAGAGGTACTATTCGTCCTCCCAAAGAGGGTGAAAAGTATTTTGCTTTGCTCAAAGTAATCAGTGTCAATGGCAAAAGTACAGAGGAAATTCGCGACCGTATTCCTTTTGAATACCTTACCCCTCTTTTTCCCGAAGAAAAATTAAAATTAAGTACACGTCCCGATTTACTTTCTACCCGTATGCTTGACCTATTTGCACCTATTGGCAAGGGACAAAGAGGTATGATTGTTGCTCAACCCAAAACAGGAAAAACAACCCTACTCAAACAAATTGCTAATGCTATTGCTGAAAATCACCCTGAAGTTTATCTAATTGTACTGCTTATTGATGAACGCCCCGAAGAAGTTACTGATATGCAACGTAGCGTGAGAGCAGAAGTTATCTCCTCCACTTTTGACGAGCAAGCTGAAAGACACGTAAAAGTAGCCTCTATGGTATTGGAAAAAGCCAAAAGAATGGTAGAATGTGGGCATGATGTAGTGATTTTGTTGGACTCTATTACACGTTTGGCTCGTGCTTATAATACCGTAGTACCTTCATCGGGTAAAATTCTCACGGGAGGCGTTGATGCTAATGCTATGCAAAAGCCTAAACGTTTTTTTGGGGCGGCTCGTAATGTAGAAAATGGCGGTTCTTTGACCATTATTGCTACTGCTCTCATTGATACAGGCTCACGTATGGACGAGGTGATTTTTGAGGAGTTCAAAGGAACAGGCAACATGGAACTACAATTAGATAGAAAACTTGCCGATAAACGTATTTATCCTGCCATTGATATCCCTGCTTCAGGTACGCGTAGAGAAGATTTATTGCTTACCAAAGAGGAATTAAACAGAGTTTGGATTTTACGTAAATATATGACTGATATGAATGCCACCGAAGCAATGAATTTCTTAATTGAAAAAATGACTGATACCAAAGATAATGCTGAGTTTCTGAACTCTATGAATGGATAGTTCTCTACGTACCTTTGGATAGTATTTGCGTTTCTCAAACGTAAATACTTGAAAAGGTGTTTCGTGGTTTTGTTTTCTCTTTGATTTGTGTTCAAACTTTTGCACAAAAAACAAGATAGTTGTATAAAATTAGGTTTTGTAACTTTCTCTTGGCGTTTCAGCTTCGCTCAACAACTAAAAGGGTGGTTTTACTCTCCTCAAAACCACTTTACATTCAGTATACAATTTTTATGATTCAGATTTTGCTTGATTACTGAGCAGACTTTGACTATGCTCAGTAACAAGTCTAAACACCAAAAACAACGCTGTAAAACCTCAATTTTTCAAGAGTAATTTCCAAAAAATCGGCAAAATCTTGGATACACCCTTCACAACTCCATTTCAATCATTGTGGGGCAGTGGTCGGGGAGCTAAATTACTTCAAATTCCATATAAAATCTTTTTATAGTACTACAAAAATCTTGTATAAGTGCAATTTTGAAAAAATTTTGAAAAAATTTTGAAAAAACTTTGAAAAAACTTTGAAAAAACTTTGCCGCTATTCTACTTTTGTCACAAGAAATTTTTGAGCTCAAAGTTTTGAGTTCGTGTTCTTCCTCAATTCTTGCTAAAAATTAAATTTTTAACAATATGAAAAAAAGTTGTCTATTGCTATCAATTTCGTTATTTTTTTATCAGTTAGTAGTCGCTCAAAAGATAGGCAAAGCGGATTACGATTTTTTGTATCGGCAAAAAGTTAATCATTTGCCTCAAAAAGGAACTTTATACTTCGATGGTAAGCAATCTCTCTTTGTATGGAATTTGGGCAAAGAACCTGAACTTTTTCAACAAGATGGTGTAAGAGAAGCTATCCTCAAAGATCCCGAAGGCTTGCAAATTTACAAAAACTTTCCTAAAAAACAAATGCGAATGCGAGAATTTGCCATGATGGAAATTTATGTTAGTGAAGAGCCTACTATGCCCAAATTTAATTGGAAAATGACAGGTAATAAACGTAAAATAGGTGAGTATGAGTGTCAGGAGGCAACTTGCTCTTTCAGAGGGCGAGACTGGGTTGTATGGTTCGCACCAACTATTCCTATTAGCGATGGTCCATGGAAATTTTATGGCTTGCCCGGACTTATCATTGAAGCCGAAGATAGTAAAAAAGATATTATGTTTCGCTTGACTTCTATTGAGTATCCTTGTGAAAAATGTACTGCTGACTCTTTTAAGTTCTCAGAAAAAGGAAAAAAAGTAGATTTCGCAACTTACATCAAAGCCGAAGACATTGAATTTGAAAAGGCTCGTCAAAAAGCTATTGCAGAACATCGGAGCAGAGGCGTTGAGAACTTTGACATGAAGAAAATTAAATTTAACAAGTTGGAAGAGAAATTTGATTAAACCATATTGAAATCAAAATAAATGACAGGTTTGAAGTTGCTTAAAAAACTTCAAACCTTTTTAAGTTCCAAATGTATGTGGAGGAAATTTTTTTGTTGGATTTGCTTGCTGATTATTGCTAAATGGGAGCAAACATGGGGGCAAAATCTTTTAGGGAAAGTCTGTAATTCTGAGAAAAAGCCCCTTGAATTTGTAAATGCTGTCATTTACCACAAAGATAAAGTGTTTCAATTTACTCAAACAAATGAAGATGGTTATTTTATTTTTGAAAAAATACCCTGTGATAGTATTTTATTGCAGTTCAGCCTTTTAGATTACAAAACAGAAAAACTTTTACTTGCCACTCCCTGTGCCAACCAAGACACTCTACATATTACTTTGATAGAAGAAAATTCCTTCATTGAGGAGATTATTGTAAGGGGGAAAAATGATGTTTTTATTACCAAAGATACTACCGAATTCAATGTAAGCCATTATGCCGACGGTACAGAAAGAAATATGGAAGATTTACTTCGCAAACTGCCAGGTATAGAAATCAATGAAAAAGGAAAAATTAGCTTTTTCAATAAACCCATAGAAAAAATTACCTTGGACGGCGATGACCTTACAGGTAGAAATTATGAGTTACTCTCACGCACCATGCCTACACGTATTACGGAAAAAGTCCAAGTAATTGAGAGGTTCAATGAAAATAAATTGCTCAAAAATATCAATCTCTCGCAAGGAGTCATCTTAAATTTTCAGGTCAAAAAGGAGTACAAAAACTCCCTTTTTGGTAGAGCGGATCTAGGAATAGGAACCTACCAGAGAGCAGACCTCAACGCAAATATAACCACACTTTCACCAAAATTCAAATTTCTTGGAAAAGTTGGTTATAATAATATTGGACGTATGAGTGCTTATATTGAAGAGATTGCACAAGAAAAAAACCAAACCAACATATTCAACCCTGCTGACGCCTTTTTTTTGCTAGAAAATAACTTAGAGCCTATCATGCAGCATCGCTTATTAGGGGCTGTTCCTATTGCTTCCCAAGTGAGTGTCTTGAATAATGAAAAAACCGCTTCAGGGCATTTCGTAGCAAAACCCAATAAAAACACGCAAATTCAAAGTGGGTTACTATGGGGGAAAGATGATAATTTATTTACAAACGCTCTTGTAACACAATATTTTAATCTTTCAGAACCTTTTCGTTTTCAGGCTCTTGATAGAATGCAAAATCAACCTCATCTGTACGGAGGCAAACTCAAAATCTACACCGATTTGAATAATACCACCAATCTACTTGTTCAATCTAACTTATTACTACGAAAAAATTGGCAGAGTTATCTTTCAGAGGCTAATGTTAATGTATTTCACTCGGGGGTGCAGGCAAATTTTAGCAAGATAGAACATGAAATCATGCTGACTAAAAAGATAGATACAAGCCTGGCTATTATTTCTAAAATTAGCTTTCACGAGAGAATGAACCAAGAAATATTACAATTAGAGGCTGAAAAACCTTTAACTACTCCTACGGGTGATGTTTCTGAAAAGCCCATTTTACAAAATCTCCAAGCCCAAGTACAATTTATACAGCTCAAAAATATTTTATACGGAAAAACCAAAAAAATTAATTACTCCGTAGGTATCTCACAAGACATTAAGTATAATCGTTGGAACACATCTCTCACTCATATTATTCCTGATAGTACTGTTCAAGGGCAAAGTGTTTTTCAGGAAAAATATGCTTATGCGTTTAGCAACTTCCTTTTTCTGACAAAAAAGTGGCGTATCAGCCATTCCAACGAAATAGGAATTTTTAACAATGATTTAGCCAATTATCAAAGTACTATCTTTCAGCAAAAAACTAGTTTCACTAAAACTTTCTCGTGGGGGACAGGAGAGGGCTCTTATCAATATACCTGGAACTTACCTGAATTTACTACTTGGAATACTATGGGTTTTTACACAAATTACAGAATATTTGAGCAGGGAAGTCAAACCTACCAACCCTCTCAAATTCACGAATGGAAAGCAAATTTACTCTTGCATAAACCATATGGTTTGCCATATGCTACTTTTTCAGTGTCTTATAGGATTCGTCAGCAAGGCTATTTTTTAAGCACCCAAGCCAACGAAAATTTACTTCTGTGGAAATGGGAACTAAATAAGGGTTTCAACTTTCAAAATTTAAACGTGGCAGGAAGGTTTTCTCATTTTATCTCTAATTTACTTCTCAACGTACATCTTGAACCCAGCTATGGTTATCAAACTTTTCAGAGCGTTGTAGAAGACAAAGTTTTGGCAAATAAGGCATCTATTTACAAACTCAAATTAGGAATAGGTTCAGGGTTTGCAGGCAGATTCAATTTTAGAAATGAATGGACAGCTACTCAAAATGTGGTAAATACACAAACTTTTAGTACGCTTCAAGGACATCTTTCTTTGCAATACAAAATTGATTCAGGCTTTTTCATTCGTTTCAAAAATGATATATGGGGCATTTGGCAGAATAAACAACAGAATTTCAATTTCTTCGGTAATTTAGAAATCAAAAAAACTTGGAGAAAATTAGATTTAGAACTTTTGTGTCATAATCTTTACAATGCACAATCATATCAAGAACAATGGAATACAGAATTTTTTGTAAGTAGCAACAAGATTTTGCTGCTGCCGAGATACCTGATGGTGAAATTAGGGATAAACTTTTAATTTCCAAAAATCAATAAAGTCTTGATAATCTTTTCTCACAACTCCATTTCAATCATTGTGGGGCGATTATCAGAATGATGTAAAATTCTCCGCAAAATCTTTTCATAGTACCATAAAAATCTTGTATAAGTGCAATTTTGAAAAAATTTTGAAAAAATTTTGAAAAAATTTTGAAAAAATTTTGAAAAAATTTTGAAAAAATTTTGAAAAAATTTTGCCGCTATTCTACTTTTGTCGCAAGAAAATTTTGAGCTCAAAATTTCGAGTTTCTTTGTTCAACCCTAAAAAGTTTAAAGCAATGAAAAAAGTATTTTTAAGTTTTTTTGGTATTTCCTTATTAATGATGATGCAATCATTTCAAATGAAAGAAAATTTGTTTAAGAAAAAAATTGACATTACCCTTGTTTCACAGGAAGGATGTACAATTCATATTGTAGGCGTTGTAACGTTTGAGCTATTTCCACCCAAAATTACAGATTTTGATGGAACTGTTACTATTTCAGGACCAGGTAATTGCCCTAATGGTACTCTGACACTAGGAGATGGAAAAAGGAGTACTGCTACTATTATTTTTGTTCCAGACAGCTATACTCTTGGAGAAATTACTGATGTAACATGGAGAGGCTCAAACCCTGTTTTCATTTCTGTGTTGAATCAAGACCATATTAAGAGAACTTTTATTGAAGCCCTAAATGAGATGTAAACTTTTGAAAGGGAGATATGGCTCGTCTCACATGAGCATATCTTCCTCCTTTTAGTAAAAAAAAACTTAAATCGCGGGGTCTATGAAAAAATATTTTTTGTATTTTATATTTTTTTCAATATCGTTTTGCTCTTTTCCTCAGTCATATTACGCGATATATGAGTGTGAAGTAAATAGCTACTCAATGCTGAATAATGCAGATAGTAATCAAAGAAAATTATTAGAATTCGTTTTGCCACCTAAAATGAAAATAGTTTATGAGGTGTTTTGTAACAAAGATTATATTAAAGTTATCGGCAAGTTAGATGATAGTTTTAACTCGCAAGGTCTTTCTGTAAAAACTAAATCCAATGAATTTATTATTAGTTTGAAGGATAAGATTGCTTATGACATTAGCAACAATACCTACTATGTAGTAGTAGAAAATACTATTGCTAAATCAAATGTTAAATTTCTCAACAAAAAACCTTATTACATAACTCCTTTTCTAATTTTTGTAGAACCACCTGGTACCCTTGCTTTTTTTGAAAATGCAAAAATGAAACTCAAACTTGTGAAATACAAAAAAATAAAACATAAAATGGACTTTCAATCTATATTCAGTGAGGTGAAAAATAGAGAAAATCTAAGTAAAATCAACTTTATTGAATGACATTAATTTCACATTTTTTTCTACTCTTTTCTCACAACTCCATTTCAATCATTGTGGGGCGATTATCGGAATGATGTAAAATTCTCCGCAAAATCTTTTCATAGTACCACAAAAATCTTGTATAAGTTCAATTTTGAAAAAATTTTGAAAAAATTTTGAAAAAATTTTGCCGCTATTCTACTTTTGTCGCAAGAAATTTTTGAGCTCAAAATTTCGAGTTTTATGTTCAAAATACTAAAATATACAATAAAATGAAAAGAATTATAATTGGCTCTATCTTCCTAGTAGCTATTTCTGTTTTAACAACAGGCTGTTAATAAAAATTTAAAGCCAGACAATCTGCAAATGAATTCAAGCCCGCTAAATTTCATCTAATCTCTTTAGATTAGAAAATGACTATCTCTACTTTAGCTCTGTTGAGAGTTTTGAACAATACATACAAATGTTAGTTGAAAATAATAATAATAGTCAGTATATGCTTCCAAATGTACCAGGATTTGTATCAATAGAAAACGCATTAAAATCAGATACGACTTATACAACAGATATTGATTCAGAAGTTTTACAAACTGTTCTAAACTACAAAAATATCATTAGAGTTGGAGATTGGGTTATTAAGGTGGATAAAAATAATGAAAGAGTATTAGTGTTACACGCAAGTAAAATTCAATATTATGGAGATTTGGTCAATAATAATTTGAATAATCCAAATATATGGATGTTTAGAACTGAAGATGAGGTTTTTGAATTATTGAAAATGGGCTTTAGGACTAGCTTAACAGAAAGCGAATTAGAAAGATGGGGAATTATATGTAGAAACAAATGTGGAAGAGCAGAAAATTCAAACGGAGATAATATTAATTTGACACCACTGACAACGAGAGGAAGCGTACAAGCAAGGTATATTAGATATGGAATATATTTTGAATTATTTGTTCGTAATGCTGTTTTTGAAAGAACTTATGGAATAGTACCTCCAACAGGTGCTAATTTTTACGCAAGATATCAATTTAATTACAGCTATGAAAGTTGTCGTAAAAGTAGAAGTAATGTCACTGTAATTGAAGATAGCAGACTGCTTGGAAGATTTAGGCGAGTACCATCAATTTGGACGGGTGTAACTTGTGCCAGTAACTCTCGGCAAGATTGTGGTGATTATGCTTATTACTACAAGTATATTATTTATGGCGAAATGACAGGGCTTCGTAAATATAAAGTTAATGCCAATACTACACGATTCTCAACGGATTTCGGATTTGCAAACGTAAATATATTTGCTAATATAAGTTGTGGCTATTAGTTTTTCAAAGGCTTTTCTGAAAAAAAATTAAAAATTTTCAGAAAAGCCTTAACCTTAATTTTTAACTTTTATATGAGATACTTGAAAGTTATTTTTATTCTAATTTTAATCCAAATAACTATTTTTAGTGCCTATTCTCAAGAATGGCGAATAGGTTTAGCGTTTTCAGCAGAACGAGTAAAAAGCGACTTTGAAAATTGTCAAAATTGTATTCAACGCGGCTTTGTCGTTAATGATAGTACAAGAATAGTTGCAACTCCGATTGTCAAAGGAAGTAGAGGTGTTTCATTAGGAATTTTAGCTGAAAAAAAACTATCAAAGCATTGGATATTTTCAACAGGTTTGTATTTCATTCCTAAAAGACAATTAACCTTTGAAAATGATTTGGTATTCGTGAGTAGAATACCACAAACAGGAAATGTCAATTATATTCTTAAACCAGAAATTGAAATACCTTTACAATGGGGGTATAGCTTCAACCTATTTAAGAAAAAGTTAGAAATAACTCCGCTGATAGGTTTTCAAGTGGGTTTAGGCAGAAAATACTATACTTATGTAGAAACTTCTACATATCAAGGAGGGAGCGTGTTAAATTATGACGGCTTTTTACAGAGGTATAGTCCAAGTTTTAACCTCAATCTTTCTTATCAATATAAAAGTGGTCATTGTATTTCTTTGCGATACTTTACACAGACTTTACTACCATTTGGAAATGCCGAATGGGAAGAGCCTTATTTTACTTCGGGGTTGCGGTTAGCATATCAAATAAATTATGAAGAACTTACCAAACTTATCAAAAAAAGATAGATATATGAAAACTACTTTAATTATTATGATTGTTGCATTTTCAAATTCATTACTTGCTCAAAAAAATTGGTTTTTAAGCGGAAATATTAGTTGGGAAAATATCAGGGAAAGCAATCAAAAACAAGTAGAGAAACGAATTGTAATTCCTAGTTTAATTGACACAACATACATGCTAACCAACAGAGCAGGAAATGGAATAGCTTTCCAACTTCAAGTAGAAAAAAGAAAAGAGAATTTTAGTTTTGCCACAGGCTTTCATTTTATACCATTACGCAAATATACGACAGAGCCAACCTTACTCTTTTTCAGGGATAATAATGGTAATTTAGTGCAGGGTGAGGGTATTCAGCAAGTAGTTTGGAAAAACGAAATAGAAATACCCTTAAAATTTTCTTATTACTTGTCTATTCCTAAATCACCTATTTTTTTAATTCCGAGCTTGAGCTTAATATTCGGAACTTGTACAAATCAGATAATTTTTAGTTTTCAAAAACCTTATTCTTTTAATAACTCTTTCTTTGCCTCTTCTAATTTTTTTATCAAAAGAATTGCCTATCAAGCCGAATTGACTTTAGGCTACCAACTTAAAAATCTTGATATTCTGACATTAAGCTACTTTCTACAAGACAATATTTTTTCAAAAGACTATCCTTATAACCTCAAAGGAGTTAAATTTGGGTATAAAAAGACTCTATAAGTTTTTGGAACTTTTTCAGATAGAGAGCCTTCTTTCGCTGATTATCTGCTTGTTCGTTACTTTTAACATAGTTCAGTCGCAAAGTACAACTAAAACACTAAAAGAAAGGGAAAGTAGAACCTATTTTTCAAGAGCAATTTCCAAAAAATCGGCAAAGTCTTAATACATCTTTCTCACAACTCCATTTCAATCATTGTGAGGCGATTATCGGAATGATGTAAAATTCTCCGCAAAATCTTTTCATA
>JANWZC010000249.1 GCA_025054975.1 Raineya sp. | reverse complement strand
CAACCTGTTAGAATAGTATCATACGCATATTGAGCCTCTTGTGAGTCAAGATAAGGCTTGGCTACGGGGATTTTCATTTTTACTGAATACTTTTTTTATCAAAAACCAATAGATTACAAAAAGAAGTAGTGCAATAGGCATTATTGTAAGGTAACCCTTCTCAGTGGTCCAAGGTCCTCCCATATTAAAGTACCAACTATCAAACCTGGTATGTAGATTTGAGTAGGTAGTCATCAGATCGTCAAAAGTTATCCAAAAGCGAGAGAAAACTAAACAAATTAACGTATGAACAGCAAGAAATTTCTTATTTTTCAGAATATGTTTATCTATGTTTAAAGAAATCAGTATTGCAAGCATAGGTAATAAAACTATAAGCAATCGCGTCTCAGAAATAAGCAAAAGTAAAGGTATATGAATACTTATGACAAACAAAAAGCCTAAACCTAAATTCAAAGCTCTTTGTAAATTTTTTTTGTAATAAATAATGCCTAAAACAACAACAAGTCCCCAATTCCATACATGACTAATAACTGATAAGAAAGGCTTTTGGAATGACTGAACTATAACTACTGCCATGAAGTTTCTAAGATCGGTAGGGCTTTTTAGCTGTTTATTTATGACAAATATAGTTAAAAATATTTCCATAACAATAATAAGAATTATTGTTACAAGAGAAATAACGAAATTAATTTTTAATATTCTAATTATCCTATCAAAATCTATATACTTAAAAAGATAATAAACAGCGAAAAATAAAAGAAAAGCTGTAACAATTGCTGTAAAAATGGCATAAGATTTATTTAGAGGCTCCATGTTTGAAAAAAAAGGTTCATCACCTTTGATTTCTTTAAAAAGTACGTAAAAAAAAACTATTCCAAAATAGATCAATACAAAAAGAAAAATAGAAAAGAATATTATCTTTTCATTTTTTATCCAGTTCGAAAAAATAATTAAAACTTTATTGTTACTTTCTTTCTCCCGTTTTCCAATAAACCAAAGTACAAATGATACGGGTGCTAATGTGGGAAAGGTAAAAAATCCTGCAATAACTCCAATTATTCCAAGAATAATATTATTACTTACATAAGCATAAATAATTAGAGTACTTAAAAAAAATGCAAAATAGTCAGTTAGAACAGGATAGAAAGGTGTCATCTTTAGAGTAAAATAGTTAAAAAATACCAAAGTAAAAGTAAAGTAAAGCTGCTCCAATTGCATTTGTAAAAACATACATGTTTTGAATACTAAAATTATTGAGGAAAATAAAAGTATTAAATTTAGTACATTAAAAGCCTCCACTATATTTTTATCAGATGGGATGATATGAAAAATCTGAAAAAAATACTTTATCACTAAACTTGGCAAAATTCTATGGGCATAGTAAGCATTAATATTTTTTGATATATTCTCTTTTACATAGTATCCATAGGTTTGCCCATCAAAACCTAATCCGTTACCTATGGTTATCCTATCGTTTAAGTGACTAAATACAAAAATCAACGCTGTTACTAATGAAAACATAAGTAAAAGCACATACGCACTTTTTGTAGTATTTGTATTTGTATTTCTATACATAAAGTTATTCATTTTTCTTCCAGTTTTCAATTTTAATTTCAGCTAAAAGATTTTTAGTTTTTGCTAAATTTTCGTAATATGCTATTGTTTCTTGTAAGCCTTGTTCAAAGGTATAGTCAGATTTGAAATTAGTAAGTTTGTAAAATTTTTGAGCATTTACCCACAAACGAGGCACATCAGCAGGACGAGCAGGCAAATATTCTATTCCTAAATCAGTTTTACCCATTGTTTTAAGCAAGTTTTCCAATAGGAAATTTAGAGAATATTCCACACCTGTACCAACGTTAATGGTTTCACCATTAAGCAATTCGCCATTTTCAGAGAAACGCATTTTCAAAAGTTCGGAAAGAGCTTTGGCAGTATCTTTTACGAAAAAGAAATCGCGTGTTATTTTTCCATCTCCAAAAATTACAGGTTTTTCATTGTATAAAGCCCTCACAATACTTCTTGGAATAACTTCCCCTGCATCACCCTCATAATGTGCCCGAGGACCATAGTTATTAAAAATTCGCAAGATAGTACAAGAAAGTCCATAACACTCTTTGTAAGAAAGTGTATAATGCTCTCCTGCAAGTTTGCTTGCCCCATAAACAGTTAGTGGCACATTTGGAGCAGTTTCGGAAATAGGAAACTCTTGGGTTTTGCCGTAAATTTCAGACGTAGAAATATAAAAAAAATGTTTGACTTTGTTTTTCAAAGATGCTTCTAAAACATTGAGTGTTCCTTCGGCATTTACTCGGTGATTTTCAAAAGGGCTATGAATAGAATGCCTTACACCCAAGCAAGCCAAATGAAACACTACGTCAATATTTTCACAAGCTTGCCGACAAGCATTTTTATCCAAAATATCTTCTTTCAAAAACTCAAAATTAGAATTTTTTCGGGCTTCTACAAGATTTTCTAAACGTCCATTGCGTAAATTATCCATTACGCAAACTTTATACCCCTCAGCGAGTAACTTATCGGTCAAATGCGAGCCAATAAAACCTGCTCCACCAGTAACAAGAATTTTCATATTTTTCAATGCTAACATAAAGCTTTATTTTTCAATAATTTCATCAATAATAAAAACTGGTCTTTTGCGTGAGGCATCTAAGGTTCTCCATAAGTACTCGGCAATAATGCCCAAAGAAATATTGGTTACCCCAAAACCTATCATCAAGATAGAGACAAGTGCCGTCCAACCTTCTTTTATATCGTCTAAAATTAGTTTGCGAGCTATTAAATATGAAGCAAACACAACCCCTGCAATAAAAAGAAAAATTCCCACAACACTCACCAAACGAATAGGAAAAAAAGAAAAAGCTACAAAACTATCAATAAGCATTTTGACTTTTTTAGAAAGCGTCCATTTAGATTTCCCTGCTTTTCGAGGTTGTTTTTGATACGAGATAGAGGATTGAGAAAAACCCAATGTGAGAATTTGCAAGAAAATAGAGGAGTTTGCTTCAATATTTTCGTTCAAAAGTTTTTGCACTT
>JANWZC010000248.1 GCA_025054975.1 Raineya sp. | reverse complement strand
TACCGCATAAAGTTAAATCAATGTCAGAACCAACTCGGTAGTTACCCATAGCCCTTGAACCATACAAAATAACCTTTTCTATTTCAGGATATTTGCTGAAAACTTTTTGTATAGCTTCAATCGCACTATTTGGCAAGCCATATTTCATTATTCTGTAATTTTGATAAACTCTTGCATTTTGTTTTTGAAAAATAAAAACTCCTCGTAATATTCGTGTATAATTTTCAAAAAAATATCGTCAGCTGTTTCTGAATTATAGGTGTGAGAGGTTTTATTCCTGCTTTGTATCATATCCATCCATATTTCGCCATTGAGTATGATACCTACTGCAAAAGCCTCTCTTGTGGCGTCCTTTGAGCCGAAAATATTGTTATTTCCTGCATTAGTTAAAAAATCTTTCATAACATTCCAAGCTAACTCATGAGTATATTCAAAGCGTTGTATCAAACCTTCTTTAATGATGTTATCTAAAAAATTATCTTTGGCAATATGTCCATCGGGTTGTATAGGATATTCTTGTTTTATCTTCTCAACTGCCTCTGCAAGTTTTTCAAAAGTCCTTACATAGTTATGAAAACGTTTTTTCCAACGAATTTCTTGACTCATATTTTTGAAATTACCTTATGGCTTGCAAAGCAATTTTTGTAAATAGTTCCCAATTAGTCAAACTTCAACAATTTTGCAATTTTTTTCTCACCTGTTTGCGGAAGAAAATGCACAAAATATATGCCATTTGCCCAATTTTCCACCTTGAAAGCTACTTCTTGGCTATTGCCTTGAATCTTGCTTTCTGCAATTTTCTGTCCAATACTATTGTAAAACACTATTTGACCTACTTGGTTTGTACGAATATACACAAAATTTTTTGCAGGATTAGGCATCAACCACATTTGAGGTTCATCAGGCAAGGGAGCATCTTGGGGATTAGCATTTTGCAAAATTTGCAAGCCTCCCGCTACTGAACCCACTATCAAATCGGCTTTTCGGTCATTATTCAAATCAGCAGAAGTAAGCATGAGATTTTTCCCCCATTTTTTCGTAGAAAGCGTATTTTCCAAGAATAAATTTTGCCAAGCAATACTACCGTTTTGGTAGATTTCTCGCAAATTGCTTACAAATTTTAGTTTGCCTTCATCATTAGCCAAAACTAAATCATCTTTACCGTCTTGGTCAAAATCGGCAATAGCAAGGCTCGGATTGCGTGCCGTAGCTGAAATACTTGTCTGTAAGAAATTTTTATTACGCTCCAAAAACGTACCTCGCCAATTTTCCCAAAAAACCAAATTGCCCAAAGGTTTAGCAAGAATAACATCAAGGTCGCCGTCTTGGTCAAGGTCGTAGAAATAAACTTTATCACCATTTTCTATCGCCAAAGGATAAGGAATGAGATTTTCAGAAAGTTGTACGGCATTATTGCGAGGAGCTTGATTAGCAACAAAGTAAATCACATTCTTCTGACTTTCACTCTCCAAAGCCGTAAAAACTAAGTCTAAACTGCCATCTTGGTTTATGTCTAACCATTGAGGAATGATTTGAATAAATTTTTTCTGCGAAAGATTGAAAAAATCAGTATTTTCCAAGACAAAATTAGCTTGCTCTCTTGTGCCTTGATTGCGATAAAAATGGATAGTGGCAAATTTTTGCTTGCTGGTGGGAATTTTTGCAATCGTATAAAAGCTATTGCCCACAAACATATCCAAGTCGCCATCGCCGTCATAGTCTACAAAAGCAGGAGCAGAATCTTGTCCTACATCAAGCATGGCACTTTGCAGAAAATCAGTTTGAACAAATTGCCAATCAGGTAAAGTATTCGAGCCTCTATTTTCGTATAACCAAATGGATTTAGAAAAATCGGCATTGCCGTTTTCGTCTTCTTTGAGATTAGAGGCAACTATAAGGTCTTTTTTGCCATCGAAGGTTACATCAAAGCTGTATAAAGCTGCAAAAATTCCTATGTCAATGGGTTTGGCAGGTGGGAAATTAGTCGTAAAGCTCCGAAAAACAGCCCCTTTATTCGTACCCTGATTGAGCATTACATACGTCTTATCACAGCTCACTCCCGAAAGCATAATATCCAGCAGGTTATCGTTGTTCAGGTCAGTAAGCAACACCGCCGAACCTGTATGCAAGATTTTTTTTCTGCCGTCAGCGATTCGCAAATTATTGAAAGGGCAAGCAATGTTGAAAACTATATCATCGCAGTTGAGTTCCTGAATAAGAAAATCGCCCCAGCAGTAATTGATACGTTCAAATTCAAGGAAATTGGCATTGCCATAACGTTCTCGGCTTCGGTTCAAATGCAATTCTATGAGTCCATTGTGAAAGTCCAAAAATAGGACATCTAAATCGCCGTCTGCATCTATATCATAAAAGGCAGGAATATCTGTGGAAAAAATGGCTAAATTATATGGAAAGGAGACATTCGAACTTTCTGTAAGCAAAATGTTGTAGGTTTTTTGAAAAGCAAGTTGCGAGCTACTTACATTCAAATAGGCTTCTACGCCAAAATTATATCCTGCGAAAATATCTTTTTTGCCGTCAAAATTATAGTCGTGCAGAAGCACCCAACCTGCATCGTCAAATTCAGGGAAAAATTTTTCATATTCGGGGGCGTAAAGGTATTTTTTTTCGGCAGGTTGGGCAAGGAAAGTATAAACTTTTTGATTGGCTCTGTCGTAGATGAAAATATCGTCTGTTCCGTCTTGATTGAGGTCAATAGGGGAAATTTGAGGGGAGTTCAAGCCACCTACCCACGCATTGAATTTTTGGTTATTTTGGAGTTGATGATTGACTTTTTGGGTAAAAATAAAGTTTTGAGCATTCGCTTTTTGTATTAGCACACAACATAATATAATTAGTTTCAGCGGTTTCATAGTTTGATTTTTGAAAGCATAACATCAAAATTAAGAAAAAAGTTGGAAAAATCAAATTTTGGAGAAAGTGAAATTTGTTATTTTTACGCAAAAAAAGATATGCTCATAGCCATAGGTGCAGACCACGCAGGTTTTACTTACAAGGAAGCCATAAAAAATTGGCTTTTGCAAAAAGGTTTTCAGGTAAA
>JANWZC010000247.1 GCA_025054975.1 Raineya sp. | reverse complement strand
CGAGAGTTCAAAAGGGCAGTAGTTTTAGAATTTCAAGAGTCTTTTGAGCCGAATACTACCTATACGCTCAATTTTCGCAAAGGTATTCAAGACCTCAATGAGGGTAATATACCTCCAAATTTGCAAGTAGTTTTCAGTACAGGGGATAAGTTAGACTCTTTGGAAATCAAAGGAAAAGCTATTTATCTGCTTACAAACTCTCCTGCTTCCGAGTGTGTAGTATGGCTTGCTCCTGCTACAGATACTCTCAAAGTAGAAAAACATTTGCCTTATTATCTCACTAAAACCGATAAAAATGGTTTTTTTCGTTTGCAAAACCTTAAAGCAGGAACTTACAAATTGTTCGTGTTCAATGATAAAAACAACAACAATCGCTTAAACCCTGAACAAGAAGCGGTTGGTTTTTTAGAGCAGAATATTATTTTGGAGGAAAGAAATATAGACTCGCTGAATATTGAGTTGGCATTTTCGGACAAAAAGCCACCTCGTTTCCTGAAAGCCCGACCTTCCAATACGCAAGCAGATAAAACTATTTTAGATTTTAGCAAGCCTTTGGAAAAAATCCGTCTGCAAAGTGATAAACCCATAGCTTATCAAATCAATGAAGGGGGGAAGGAAGTAGCTTTGTTTAATATTTCGCAGGTGTATGATACGCTTCAAGTGGCTTTGCAGGCTACCGACTCACTTGGAAATGTATTAGATACTACGGCTAAAATTGTTTTTTTGAAAGAATTGCGTAGTGGTAAAAGTAAAAAAGAGGCTTTCAGCCTAAAAGTCAATAATATTTCGCAAGGAGAAGGCATCTTACCAAATTTTCATTTGGAACTTGTGTTTTCCAAGCCTGTTATTAGGATGGATAGCACCAAAATTTATTTTTTCAAAGATAGCGACAGCACTCAAAAAATTCCATTGCTTGCCCAAGAATATCGCTGGAATGAGTACCGCAATACATTGAGCATACGCAAAAAAATTGATTTTCAAGAGAAATTGTATTTGCAAATAGATAGTACCGCTTTTGAAAGTTGTGAAAAAGAAAAAAACAAGATTTTGAAGCAGGAATTTTCGCTTAAACAAGCAAATCGGTTTGCTATTTTGAAATTGAAAGTAAATACCAAAGAAACAAGTTTCATCATAGAACTTTTGGACGAGAAAAAGCAACTTATACGAACTTTTCAATCGCAGAAAGATAAATTTTCCTTTCCCAGTATGATTGTGTGGGACTATTTGCCCGCAGGAACTTATTTGGTTCGTGTGATTTTAGATAAAAACGCTAATGGACGTTGGGATAAAGGTGATTATGAAAAAGGCATCTTACCTGAAAAAGTGATTTTTTTACCCAAAGCTATTCCCTTACGTGAAAACTGGGAGATTACAGAGGAGTTTAGTTTTTAGGCTTTTCAAATTTGATTTCTATTTTTTGGAAATCAAAAACAAATTTTTACTTGAAAAATTGATTTTCAGATGTATAACTCCCCCGCTCTTTGTTGCTGAGCAAAGCCGAAGCATCGGAGAGGGGGCTGTAGGTAAGGTCAAATAATTGAAAAATAGTAAGTTACAAAATAAGAAACTGTAAAGACAAATTTTTTAGATTTAACAAAAGTTTAATATTTTACATTTTTGGTACTTAAGTATTTTTTCTTATCTTTGAAAAGTTTTTAACTTAAACTCAAAATTTTATGAAAACATTAAGAGATCCCCAGAGATACCACCCCAACGCTTTCAAGTGCAGTCGTTTCTTTCAAGTTACCACTGGAAATTGTTTGGTAAACTACCCATTCGCTCTTGAAAATGAAAGATGGTTCGATGCAAATTATATCCCTACGGGCTTCTTTCACGATTTAAGGGATTTTGTGAATACCAACCCTGACGAAAATACTTGGGATTTTGTTGGAGGTGTAACTATCCGACAAATGTACTTAGCCTTCACACCCGAAACTACTAACTTCTGCAATTACATCAATTCGCTTATCAATCAGAATAGTGGATTGAACTTTGGGTGGCTAAACCTAATCTTTGAAAGAAACACTGATAATGCTCAAAGTTGTAATAGTTAAATTGGTTATTCACTATGAGAAATGTAGTTTTAGGTATGTTGACAATAATTTTGCTTTCTAATTGGAGTTGTGGAAGGCAAAAATGGATAGAGACTCGTAATCGTAGGGTTAGTGTTACTATGGAAATCAGTAATCCGAATAAAATTATACATCTAGGCGATAGTATTGTTTGCAAAGTTGAATTGCCTGACTCTATACTTGTTGAGGATTTGAATAATCAAACTTTTTACAAGGATTTTATTCATTTCATTAAACCCAATCCCGCAAGACATAGTTTGAGTTGTATGGTAAATATGATTGATACACTCACTAAAAGAGGAACATCACGACAAGATGAGAATAAGATAGACTACAGAATAATCTTGGGGGAAAGAGTACACTTACCGCAATTTACAGGTGGAGCATTAAATTTTTCTTCCAATAGACCTTACAAGATTGAGTTTGTGATAAAACCCACTCTGAAAGGAATTTATTTTTTAGAGTTAAGCCCACAACCAGGTATAATTGAATACAATACAGATAAGCAAGTTTCATTAGTGGTTAGATATAATGCACAAGATAGTCATTTAGATTTATTAGCAAAAATTTATACTCCTAATAACCTAAATGAGTACTATGTTAGTCATTCAAATTATTATTCTTTGAGTGGAGGAAAGTATGCCTTCAAAGTTGAGTAAGGAATCCCCTCCTTGGTAAACCTTATCAAGGAGGGGGTATAAATTTTGCTTCTATACTTTACAATAAAGCAGGAATATATGAAAACCATTTGTATTCTGTTGCAAATTAGTATTGCTTTAATGGCTTTCAAATGCAATACCAACTGGAGAGAACGTAAAAATAGAAAAATCCTTGTGCAAGGTTATGTTCTCAATGAGCAAAGGGTTTATCATTTAGGAGATACCATATATTTTGAGGTAGTTATTCCTGATACGATAACTATCCAAGATAACAATACGAACACAATAGAGTTATACTAGAAAGCAAAAGGTTTTATAGAACAAATTAGGAAAATTCTAAAAATAGTACAATATTTGTGGGCGAAAATAAAGAAGCGATGCTGAGTCAAAAGGAATACGAGCTATTAAGAGAAATACAGCGGAATGAGCG
>JANWZC010000246.1 GCA_025054975.1 Raineya sp. | reverse complement strand
ATTTCGCATTCTTGAAACATTTCTCCAAACTTTTCAAAGCCAAATTTTTCGTAAAAACCTATCACTTGCACTTGTGCGTGCAAATATATGATTTTTCCGTCAGAATTACTATTATTTTGGACATCTTGCAGAACACTTTCCAAGATTTTTTTACCTACTTTTTTATTTCTGTAAGGGGCAAGGACAGCAAAACGCTCTAATTTAATGCCTTTTTCTGTAAATCGCCAGCGAGCTGTACCGCAAGGCTGATTTTCATAAAAAGCTAAAAAATGTGTGCTTTCTTGTTCATACTGGTCGTATTCTTCTTCGGCAGGCACGTTTTGTTCCTTGACAAATACCTCTTTGCGTATAGCAAAAGCCTTCAATAAATCTGCTTGTTCCTGTATTTTTCTAACTTCAATCATAAGTCTTTTACTTTTATATCAAGCTATCAAGCCTTTGTTTCGCAAGCGGTTCAGGCGAGCCTCTTTTCGGCGAGCCTGAATTTTGCGAATTTCCTCTGTATCACTTTCAGGAATAGAGCCAATAAGCCTTTTGGTGTAAGGTTGTTGTGGGCTGTTGTAAATATCTTCTGAATAGCCAATTTCTTCAATTTTACCCTGATTCATTACTAAAATTCTATCTGCCATAAAACGCACTACGGAAAGGTCGTGAGAAATGAAAATGTAGGTGAGATGATATTTTTCTTTGAGTTCGTTAAGCAGATTGAGTACCTGTGCCTGTACGGAAACATCAAGAGCCGAAACAGACTCATCACATACGATAAATTTAGGTTCTACGGCTAATGCTCGGGCAATAGCAATTCTCTGACGCTGTCCGCCTGAAAATTCGTGAGGATAATGATTGAAATGTGAGGCTTTCAAACTCACGGTTTCTAACAGTTCTATAACTTTTTCTTTACGCTCTTTATCATCTTTGCCTATTCCGAAGACTCGCATAGGCTCCATAATTGCCATACCTACGGGCATACGCGGATTGAGCGAGGAATAAGGGTCTTGAAAAATAATTTGCATATCTTTTCGTAACTGACGTACCTCATTAGGTTTAAGTGCGAAAATATTTTTGCCTTCAAAAATAACCTCTCCCTCGGTTGGCGGAATAAGATGTAAAATCATTCTACCCAAAGTAGTTTTTCCACAGCCCGACTCGCCCACCAACCCCAAAGTCTCTCCTTGATATACATTGAAACTGACATCATCAACAGCTTTTTTATACTCTACCACCTCTTTTTTGAAAATACCTTTGGTTTTTACGGGAAAATATTTTTTCAAATTTCGCACTTCTAAAATAGGCTTACTTTGCAAAGAAATCTCTTTTTTGCGTTCAATAATATCTTCTTCAATTTCCACATTCATTACCAAAGCCTCTCCTACCGAACCTAACTTATTTTTTTCAATAATTTCCCCTGTGGGCAATACTTCCATAAAATCGGCAACCACAGGTAAAACTCTCATTTTCATATTAGAGCGGGGTCGGCAGGCTAAAAGTCCTTTTGTATAGGGGTGCTTGGGATTGTAAAAGAGTTCCCAAGTGTCATTTTTTTCCAAAATATTGCCTCTATACATTACTAACACTCTGTCGGCAATTTCGGCAATTACGCCCAAATCGTGAGTTATGAAAATGACCGACATATCCAATTCGTTGCTTAACTCTTGGATAAGTCTTAAAACTTCGGCTTGTACGGTTACATCAAGAGCAGTGGTAGGTTCATCGGCAATGAGCAGAGCAGGCTCGCAAGAAAGAGCCATAGCAATCATGACACGCTGTTTTTGTCCGCCTGAAATTTCGTGGGGATATGCCTTAAAAATACGTTCAGGTTCAGGGAATTTTACTTTTTCAAAAAGTGTTAAAGCTCTTTTTTTAGCCTCCTCTCTGGAAACTTCTTGATGCAACAGTATGGTTTCTACTACTTGCTCACCGCAAGTAAAAACAGGATTGAGCGAGGTCATAGGTTCTTGAAAAATCATGGCAATATCATTGCCACGAATATCTTTACGCATTTGGTCTTCGGTAAGTTCTAAAAGATTGACTCTTCCGTGTCGAGGTGAATTAAAAATAATTTCCCCCTGTGTAACTTTACCTACTCCTTCTTGGATAAGTCGCAAAATAGCCAACGACGAAACAGACTTTCCTGAACCCGACTCGCCCACAATTCCAAGTGTTTCGCCTTTATACACCGTAAAACTAATATCTTTTACAGCCTGTACAGTACCCTTTGCCGTTGTGAAAGTAATACTCAAATTTTTCACCTCTAAAAGCGGCTCAGCTTGATAGGTTAGATTACCTTTTACCATACCTAAATAAGTTTATGTTTTTCCAAAAAACCTTTGTCAATACCCAAAAAAAAAAAAAACTCTGAATTTCATCAATGCTCATGCCCCTCTGCAAGGCATTTTTTACCATTACAAGTATTTGCTTTTCTAGATTTTCAGCTCTTTCTCGTTCTTGTTCAGCTTTGATACGTTCTTGTTCAGTTTTTTTTCGTTCTTGTTCTACCAACTTTTCAAACTCATTGATACGTTCTTCGTACTCATTCAATTCGGTTAAGAAGTCGTCTTCGGCAATCATTTTATTGCGTAAATCTTTTTCTTGTGCTGCTGCTTGCAATCGTCTGATGATAGCTCTGTATTTTTCAGGAAAATCTTCTTCTCGTACGTTTAAGATGTGATAACTTTCAGTTCGATTGTGTTGGTCAAAAATACTCAATATTTTCTCCAAATCGCTTTGATAACGTTCCTTCAAATACGGAATATTCACTATCACGCCTTTGTGAAACAATGAAGGTATGAAATGCCCTTTCTCTTCCAAAATGTTTTCATTTCGTTTATCACGTATGCAGTTATCTATTTCTATTACAGGTATTCCCTCGTATTCTTCTAACCCATATCCCAAAAAGAATATGGCATAAATTGGCAGACCTGCTTTGTAACTTCTGCCTGTGTTACGTGAAGTAACCCAATAAAAATATTCCCGCTTGGCATACTGACTGCCCAGATATGTTCTGAACCGCAACATATCGCTTGTTAGCTTGCTCTTTTGAACCTCTATGATGATGAGTTTCTCCTCCCCTGTTTCAGTGCGTATTTTGGCTGAAAAATCTATCCGATACACCGTCAAACCTGAGCTAAGTTGTATGCTCGGATTTGCCTCCTGACGCTTCTTTGCTTCTGCGAAATCAAAATTTGCCAATAACTCTTGGGGCAAAAACACTAACTCTA
>JANWZC010000245.1 GCA_025054975.1 Raineya sp. | reverse complement strand
AGTGTATTTCAGTGCCGATGGGGTGTATCATCAACTCAACTTGGCGACCTTGTATAATACTGCTACCAAGAAGTTTTTGGGTGAGGAGTTAGAGATTCAACTTATCAGTACGGCGAGAGATTATTTGGATTTGGGCAAGAAACAACTTCAAAAACAAACGCAAGCCTACAAGTTGTATTTGTTTGGTTATCCTGATTTTGCCAATAAATCTCCGAAAGTTAATTCCAAAGGCGAGGACAGAAGTTTGGTAGATGTAGCTCTTGTGAGTAGGATAGACAAGAAACAACGCTTTTTTGATGAACTTTCGGGTTCGGTAACATATTTGCCAGGTACGAAAAAAGAGGTAGCAGGGATTGAACAGCTTGCCAAGCGGGCAAATTATCAGGTGGAGACCTATTTAGCGGAGAGTGCAAGTGAGGAGAATTTGAAGGCAGTGGTTTCTCCGAGTGTTTTGCATATTGCCACACACGGCTTTTTTATAGAGTCGCAAGAACACGACCGCAACACAAGAACAGAAGAGCAGAAATTTTTTGATAATCCGCTGTTAAGGGCAGGTCTTTTGCTTGCGGGTGCGGAGGTTACCTTACGAAAAGAGCAGTTACTCACGAAAGAAAATGGCATACTCACTGCTCAGGAGGCAATGAATTTGGATTTGCAGGGTACGGATTTGGTGGTGCTTTCGGCTTGTGAGACGGGTTTGGGGGAAATCAAGAACGGAGAAGGGGTATTTGGTTTGCAGAGGGCATTACAGGAAGCAGGGGCAAGAAGTGTCTTGATGAGTCTATGGAAAGTAGATGATGCGGCTACGCAAGAGATGATGACACTTTTTTACGAGAACTTACTCATCAAGAAACAAGACAAACGCACTGCCTTTGCCAATGCCCAAAACACCATGAAGAAAAAATACAAGTATCCCTATTACTGGGGGGCTTTTGTGATGGTGGGAGAGTGAGAAAATGAATTTGTAATGAAAAAGCTATAGTTTTATGTCACTCTTTTGCTGTTTCGGCTCCATTCAACGACTAAAAGTAAGAACTGAAAATTTGACAATCTCTAAAAAATATGTTGAAAGTTGTTTTATTTGTTAGTTATTGGTTCATAGTTTTGACTGTTCAGGCTCAGAATGTACCTGTGGCTGAAAAGGTTTTGCAAGAAGCTCTCCAAAACGCCCAAAAAGACAAAAAGAAAGTTTTGGTGATTTTTGAAGCCTCGTGGTGTGGTTGGTGTAAAAAAATGCAAAAAGCCCTCAATGATGAATGCTGTAAGGACTTTTTTCAGAAAAATTTCGTGATAGTGTCTTTGGTAGTTAATGAGTTTGGTGAGAAAAAGTCTCTGGAAAATGCAGGTGGAGAAGCATATTTAGAAAAATGGGGAGGGAAAAATCAAGGTATACCTTACTGGGTAATTTTGGATAAGAAAGGCAATTTGTTAGAAAATTCAAAAATGGGTAATGGCGAAAATATTGGTTGCCCTGCCCAACCTGAGGAAGTAGAAGCCTTTATTGAAAAATTGAAAAAAAACATCAAAATGTCTAAAAAAGAAATTGCCAAAATCCGAGAAAGATTTTTGGCAAATCGGTGAAGTTTTTTTAATCAGGATTATTTTACCCATTTTTCTACTTCTTGGGGAGAGAATTTGAACAGACAAATTCTGCTGAAACGTCCTGCTACAAAAGTTTTTCCTACAATAGCCAAACCACCATCTTGGGTGAGCGTAAGGCTACCAATTTGAAAAGTATTCGCAGAACCGAAATATTGAGTACGTATCAAATTGCCTGATGCCTCATCATAAATGAAAAGGACGATTTGTCCGTTTTTGGTGTCGGTTAAGTAAAGCAGTACATTTCTTTGGGCAATAGTAGCTCGGCGAATTACTACACGAGCAAATTTGGAAATTTCAGGTAAAACGTTCCCCTTGAAACTTGTGTTAGTATAAATGCCGTTGAGAGCTACTTCGGCTCGTGGGATAAAGACGGTCTCACCGTCAGCATTGTAGCGAGCCATTGCAAAAGTATTTCCACTAATTTGTACCATAGCACTGATAGCGGCGTCATAGCTATTGCCATTGATAATGCCTTTGGGTTCGCTGTTGCTGGAAGCTAAATCATCACTCATTACGGCAATGTTGGAAAGCCGAAAAGCTGTGAAAAATAAATCATTTCCTCCTCTGCTTCCCATAAGCATAGGTAAAGGAGTACGTACCCTACGCAAATGTCTATCAATGCGTTCCTCAATAAAAGTATTATCTTGATTGTAATATTGCTTGCTTCGCAAGATAGTACCATTGGGCAAAGCAATAGCAACGATTGTATTTTGTGAATTTTGGGGATAAGCCACAAAACCATAATTGCCGCCAGGCAGGGCATTGGCTACTAATCCACGCACAAGATTATATTTAGCAAGTTCTTGGGGAGATTGTGTAGCCGAAAGCCTTACAGGTTTGAGGCTATCGTTTTGGGCAGAGCAAAAAAATTCAAAATTGCCGTCAGCGGTTGGCAAAAGTTCGGAAATAGGAGTTACATAGTTATCTCTTGCCAAGTATTCCCATTCAAATTTTCCGTCAGGCTGAACTTTCATCAAATACACTGCGGGAAAAGGTGAAAAGCCATTGTTGGCATACTCTCCTAAAATTAAATAGCCACCGTCAGCAGTTTGCTTGATGTCCAAAGGGGTAAAATTTTGGTCAAAATTGTTATTTTCGTAGATTTTCACAAAAACCTCTTCGGGCTTGACTTCTTTATTTTTGGAAATATCGCAAGCCCACAACCCCCAAAGCAAACAAAAACACAAACCGATAACTTTTTTCATACGTTTCAATTTTTATGCTTAAAAATCCCTGAAAACCCTCAAACTTATGTCTTATGTCTTGTGTCTTATGTCTTGTGTCTAAATCAAGGTCTTACTCTTCTGAACGAAGAGACCTGCAAGAATTTCATAGGGAAAACGCAGTAAAATTCCATTTGAATATTTTGCAAGGTCATATCATCAAGGGCGTCTAATACGCCAATCATGCGTTGGTCGGAATAGCGATTGAGTCGATTAGTAATATTGTTCAAACCTTGTTTGTAATTGAGTTCTAAACCTAAACGCACATTACCAAGTTCGGCACAGATACCTCCACCTATGTACCACATCCATTGCGAGATAATGAAAAGATTTTTAGCTCCAATCACGGGGGACTCGTTTTGTATAGGATTACTTGCTCCGGAGGCTCTATCAAAACTTTCAAT
>JANWZC010000244.1 GCA_025054975.1 Raineya sp. | reverse complement strand
ATACTTCAAGACACCAGAATTATCATTAGGGTCGCTACCGCCAAAAGTACCCCGAATCCCCCCTTCCATAGAAGCCCCTACTTGATTAGTGGGAGCATTTCCAGCAATTACAACACCACCCCAATCACCATAACCACGAGAACCTGCTGGTAAATTAGAAGTAAACACAATAGGATTATCGACTGTACCTTCGGCAAAGATTTTACCTCCACGCTCTACAATCAAAGTGCCTTTACTGTCTTTGTCGCCAAAAATCTTGGTACCTGGCTCAATAGTGAGTGTAGAACCTTCGGTTACATACACAAAGCCTCTCAATAGGTATTTTTCAGAGGCTTTCCAAGTAACTTCTCCTTTGATTTCTCCCTGTACGATGATTTTACCATCAGGGGTTTTTTGCACCGTAGGAGTTTCGTCTTTCTTTTTGTTACAAGCCGCAAAAGCTAACACAGCCATAGCGAGCAGAGAGTAATACAACGTTTTCATCATTTTTTAGGTTTTTAAGGGTTTAGAGTTAAAACTTATAGGTAAAAGTGAAAAAGTAATTGCTACCAGGTCGGAATGCCTTGATGTCGCCGTCTTCTCTATCTATTTTGGCATTTAGATTAACATCTTGCACTACTCTGAACTTTTGGTTCAGAATATCTTGCACTGTAAAACGTATTTCATATTTCTGAGCAAAAGTTTTGGCAATGTTGAAGTCTATGATATGTCTTTGGTTTTCATAGAAACTTGGAGTATTGAAGTTACCTACCAAGAACAAGCGAGGTCCAGCCACATTGTAAAGAGCATTTACTTGCAAACCTTTATCCTCGTCATTGTAATACAAGCCAAAATTTACAAGATAAGGAGATTGCCCTACAAGTGTCCGATTTTCAGGAGCATCTACATCTACTATACCCACGCTGGGTCCTAGGTCTACTCTCCTTCCCACATTCACTCTACTAATCAAGAAAGAAGCATTTGCTACCACACCTAAATTCTGTAAAAACTTACTTGGCGAACCATAAAACTGCTTTCTTATTTCTGCCTCTACTCCATAAGCCTGTGCTTCTACTGCATTGCCAAAAGAGTAAGCAAAGTTATTAGTTCCTGCTCCTCCTGTGTTGTTTTGTAAGTAATTTTCAATAGGATTAGTAAAACGTTTATAGAAAGTCCCTACCGAAATCAATTCAGCTGCCGAAGGGTAATATTCCCAACGAAAATCAGCATTATCAATATTTGCAACTTTCAAGCGTGAGTTACCTGTAATACTTGCGTTGAGGTTGAAATCATAGAAAATGAAAGGAGCAAGCTCTCTGAATTCAGGACGATTGACACTGCGAGAATATGCCAAACGTATTAAACTTTTATCGGTAAGATTGTAGGTCATATTCAGCGAGGGCAATATGCTCAAAATAGGATTTCTTGCACCTTCGGGGGTGCCTGATAAGTTCAAAGTATTGATTTCTTGAATATTGTACTCCAAACGAACCCCTGGCGTAATGCTGAATTTTTTGAGAGGAATATATGCACCTACATACGGAGCAACCAAAAAGTTATTAGCATCGTACGAATCCACTGAACTTGTTCCTTCCACGAAAGTTAAGCCATTGATACCATCAACATTTTCAGGACGGAATATTTGCGAAAGAGGTTGTTCCTTGATTGCCTGAATATTAGCAGGGTCAGCCGTAGGAGAAACTAAATAACTAAAATAACGTGCTTTGAAATCTCTGTTTTTAAGTTCGGTATAAACTCCATAACGAATTTTAGGTGTTAATTTTTCTTCTTCGTTAGCTTTCAGTTTTTGCTCAAAAGCTAAACTTGCTGAGTAGGCAAATTCGTTGAGGTTAGAAAAATAGCGTCCGTCAAACAAATTTCCTGAGCCTGGGATAGAAAGTTGAAAAGGAGCAGGAGAGCCATCGGGCAAGGTTGCCCCTGTACGGCGATTGGTAACTAACCTACGCCAGTCGGGTTCTTTTTTGTTGGTGTAGTTGAAGCCTGCTATCCAAGTAAAGTTGATTTTTTCTCCGAAATTATGTTTGCCAAAAAGTTGGCTACCGAAGAAACTTTTTTGTTCAAAACGTTGTGAATAATTTTGATTATCTACGGTATTGATGATATCACCACCTCTACGAATAAGCGATTGCTTAAAACTTTGCTGATTGAACAAAGTTTTGAATTCTATGCGATTATCGGCATTTTTCACAAAAGTCCAATTATGCAATACCCCCAAGCGGTAGAAATTTGTATAAGTAGCATCTACAAAAGAAGCAGATTTAGGAGGTGGAAAAGGTTGCACAATTAGAAAATTGTTAAATTCAGCATCGTAATATTGATGTGTATTGCCATAGTTGATAGCTGTTAGATTAGCTACTTGCCAACTTCCTTTTCTGAAACGACGCCCCATATTGTAAGAAAGACGAATATCAGGTAAAACTCTTTTGGTTCTGAAACTTAAATCCGATGTGAGGCTGTGAGCAAATTTGGCTCTTTCCACAGGAGAAAGTGAGTTGCTAATAAAACTTGGATAGTTAGCAGGCAAACGTCTGAGTCCGTCATCAAAGCCTAAAAAATCAGTTTTACTACCTTGATAGTCTTCTACTTGTTCTAAGGTAGTGTTAGTTCTGAAACCATATCCTATGCTTACGTTGGTGAAATTTTCTTCGGGGGCGGTTTTTGTGAAAATTCTTACGGCTCCTCCTGCAAAATCACCGGGCAATTCTGCCGCACCTGATTTGAAAATTAGCACTCTATCAATCATATTGCTGGGAACGAGGTCAAAGGAGAAAGCACGGGTATCCACTTCGGTAGAAGGGGCGTAGATGTCGTTAATCATTACAGCGTTGTAGCGTTGAGGCAAACCTCGTATAATGGCAAAACGATTTTCTTGCAAAGAAACTCCTGGAATACGGCGAAGTACTTGGGCAGCGTCTCTATCTTGGGTTTTTTGGATTTGCTCTGAACCAATTCCCACAGCTACTTGTTCAGCTTCCTTGATTTCTGCAATTACGGCGATAGTAGTACCTGTTTCTCTTTTACCTACCACTTCAATTTGCCCAATAGTTTGATTTTCGGGAATTATAGTTGTATTGATAACTATGGCTTTACCTCCTTCTACTTTCAAATCAGGAATTTCTTTGGTCTCGTAGCCTACGTAAGTAATCACAAGCGTATAAGTACCTTCGGGAATGTTGGTGATTTGAAAGTTCCCATCAATGTCGGTAGTGCTACCCATTGAAGTACCTTTC